>NZ_JBCGFB010000035.1:3461-57081 GCF_038752175.1 Nocardia sp. No.11
CGACTATTAACCGCGGGGTGCGGACCGAATCGGTCCGCACCCCGTTTCCGCTCGTTCGTCAGACGTTCGCCGTGCAGGCGGACAGGATGACGCTCGCCGCGCGCGGCGAGGCCGAACCCGGGTCGGGGAACGGCGGTGCGCTGATCCCGAGCACATCGATCGCCGAGCGCTCGGCCGCGGCCAGGGAGTGATCCCAGGACCAGCCGAAGCGATAGTCGGCACCCTGCGCGACGGCGCCGCAGGCATTGCGGAACTCGACGACGATCTGGCAGTCCCAGACGCCGCACTCGGCCAGCGCGGCCTGGCTCGCGGCCGCCCAGCTGCCGTAGTTGACCGCCGAGGCGACCACGGCTTCCTTCGACGACAACGCCAGCGCGCCGTAGAGATCACCGGCGGCGGCCTGGAAACCACCGTCGCGCGAGACGGCCGTGTAACCCGGCGCCTCGGCGATCGCCACCCCGCTCTCGGCCGCCGCGGCCGAGCCCGCGTTCACGACGGTGAACGCGGCCACCGCGGACATGGCGGCCACACCCAGGGCATATTTGCCCACAACAGACATCAGTGAATCTCCCCATCGAAAAGTCGGCTTCGAGGTCGAAGCCGAACCAATCATGAACCGCCGCACGCGCCATCGAGAAATAGCTTTCCCGCCTAGCTCGCCGCGGCCAGCACGTCCCGCGCCCGCATGAGAGCGAAACCGAGCAGGTTGAGGCCCTGCCACCGGCCCGGATCGGTGGCGCGCGCGTCGTCGGCGGCCAGCCCGATGCCCCAGATCCGGTCCACCGGACTGGCTTCGACGAGCACGCGCGCGCCGGTGCCGAGCAGATAGGCGCGCAGGTCGTCGTCCTGGCCGAATTTGGCCACGCTGCCCGCGACGACGATCTCGAAGCGGGCGCGCTCCCAGACGGTGTCGTCGAAGGCGCGGATCTGTCTGCCCAGCTTCTTGGCCACACCGGGATGGTTGGCCTCGAGCACGCGGGCGGCGGTGCGCTCGTCGTCGAACAGCAGCGCCTTGCGCCACATCATGTAGTGCTCGGCGCTGCGGAACGCGGTGCCGTCGACGACGAAATCGGTGGGCCACCACTGGCTCAGGCAGCTCGCACCGATCGTGCCGTCGGGGCGTGGGGTGTGCCCCCAGAACGCCAGGTACTTCGGTGTCGCACCCTGCTCGATCGCCTGGCGCAGCTGGTCGACGGTGTCGACGGTCATGATCCCTCCCCGGTTTTGGTCTAGTGAACCATATATCGGGGAGTCGGCCTCCGCCACCGGTTTCCGGTCAGGCCAGGCGCGCTTCCACGGTGGGGCCGGTGTGGAAGCTGCGCGCGATCATCGCCGAGCGCAGTTGCCACAGGCCCGAGCCCTGGGCCGGGTCCAGGCCGGTCAGCTGGGCGATGCGGCGCAGGCGATAGTCGACGGTGTTGGTGTGGATGTGCAGCAGGCGGGCCGTGCGCCTGCGATTCATATTGTTGGCGATGTGCACCCGCAGGGTCTCGAAGAGTTCGGGGTGGTCGTCCAGCGGCGCGAGCAGCTCGCCGAGGCGGGCCCGGCCGGGACCGGGACGGGTGAGCTGATACTCCAGGGCCAGGTCACCGAAGCGATAGAGGCCGGGTTCGCAATCGAGGCGTTCCACCATGTCGAGCAGCTCGTGCGCGCGCTCGGCGGCCGCCGGGATCTCCTCGATGGTCGCTGGGACCAGCGCGCCGGTGACGTCGACATCGGCCGCGCGCGACAACGTCGCGATCAGGGCGTCGATGGCGGTGGTGTCCATCAGCTCGGCCGGGACAAGCAGGGTTCCACCGTCCACCGACAGCAGCGACAACACCTGGTCGCCACCGTGGTGCGCCAGCGCCGCCTGCACCCGGCGCAGTGCGCGCCGGGCGACCACGGCCCGGTCGACCCGCGGGTCGGCGGCCTCGCCGCGGCGCCGGATCGACAGCGCCAGCACCGAATACGCGTCGGCGACGGCGATCCCGCACTCGCGCGCCATGGTGACCGTCGACTGGCCCGCCAGCAGTGCCGAGGTGAGCGTGTGCACGGCCGTGTGGTGCTCGCCCGCGACATCGCGGTGCTCACGGATGTAGGCACGGGTCACGGTGGTGCACAGCTGATCCGAGATCGCGACCGCCCGGCGGAAGCCGTCGAGCAGGCTCGCCCGGTCGTCGTCGGCGCCGGCGTCGAAGACCGCGTCGAAACTCAGCCGCACACCCTCGTGGAAGGCGTGCAAGATGGCGTCGATCGGCACACCCTCGCGCGCCCAGCCCGCCGCGGCGACCGAGAGCCGGTTCAGCCGCTCGGTCTCGTCGCGACCGTCGAGCATCCCGCCGACGATCTCCAGGCACAATCGGGTGACCGCGGTGACGTCACCGGAGATCGCGTCGCCGGGCAGCGTTCGACAGGTGGCCACGGTCTCGACGAAGTGGCTCACCAGCGTGCCCGACAGCGTCCGGACATCGCGCAGCGGCTGCCACATCGGGGCTCCGTCCACGGGGATCGTCATCATCGTCGACTCCTTCCACACCGCGTCGGCGGGGCCGGCGGTGGTTCAGCTGCCGTAGTGCCCGGCCCCTGTGATGGCCTACACTCCGGTTTCTCCGTGATCATGACTCTAGGATGAGCAACTGCTCACCTTCTACTCCTCTTTCGACCGAGGTCGCCGAATGCCACCGCACGCCGATAAGCAGCGCAAACGCCCCAAGCAGGATCGGGCGAAGGAAACCCGCACCCGCATTCTCACCGTGTCCGCTCATCTTTTCGGCACCCGCGGTATCGGCAACACCTCGACCAACCGGATCGCCGCCGAGGCGGGCATGAGCATCGGCACCCTGTACCGGTACTTCACCGACCGCGACGAGATCGTCAAGGAGCTCACCGACAGCCTGTTCCTGCAGGTCGAGGACCGCTACGCGCGGTTGCTCACCGTCTCCGCCGACAAGCCGCCGCGCGACGCCGTCGCCGAGGTCATCCGGATCGCCGTCGAGATCCTTGTCGCCAACGGCCCCCTGGTGCGGGCCCTGGTGGCCGATCTGCACTTCTACGGCAGCGGCATCCCGGAATTCGAGCCCCGGCTGCGGATGATCATGAAGCTCTACCTGATCCACCTGCTCGGCCCGACCAAGGACATCGATGTCGACACGATGGCCTTCGTCGTCCTCAACGCCGGTTTCGCCACCGCGCTGCGCTCGGTCGAGATGGAGGACGACGGCCTCGATCGCGAGGTCGTCATCGACCACACCGCCGACATGATCGGCGCCTGGATCGCCTCGCTCACCGAGCCGGAGCCGGAGCCGGTCTAAGCCCACCCACCGCGAAGGGCCCGGATCCCTGCGGATCCGGGCCCTTCGGTGATGCGGTGATCAGCGCGCGTTGGCCGTGCAGATCGTCTTGACGACGTGAGCCCCGCTCAGCGCGGCCGAACCCGTGTTCGCCAGCAGCGCCCGCGGTTCCAGCTCGCCCAGGGTGGCGTAGGCCGCGGTCTCCGCCTCACGGCTGGTGGCACCCGTGCCGACCCCGATCGCGCCGCCGTCGCCCTCGACGATGACACCGCAACCGTTGGCCCAGGCGGCCCAGATGTGGCAGTCGGCGAAATCGCAAGCGGCGAGCGCTTCGTCGGCGGCGGCCTCGGCGCTCGGCTTGTTCACGCTGTAGGCGAAGGCCCACTCCGCGTCGCTGAACGAGATCGCCGCGTGCAGGGTCTCCGCGTTCGCCGCACCGGCGCCGAAGACCGAACCCGCCGCAAGGCCGAGCGCCGCCACGGCGAGACCGGCCTTACCCAAGAAACTCATCGAACAATTCTCCTCTGGAAACTGCCCCGGAAATCCGGAGCCCCCAGATCATCGCCGAACACCGGCGTACATCCAATACCATTGAGCAAAATCACAGCGCGACAAACGAAGACATCACCGCGCGAACTCACCAGGGCCCGACGACGAATTCCAGCAGCGCCAGTCCGAGCGCACCCAGAAACGCCGCGCACACGCCGGCCGCGCCCGCTCGCAGATATGTCCGCCGGGTCGGCGCCGGATTCGCCCATGTCATCAGCAGCGCACCCAGCGCGCCCGCCGCCGCGAGCACCACAGCGCCGCCGAGTACCAGGTAGAAGAGGCTGCCGACCGCCGCGGTCAGGGCGCCACCGATTCCACGGGTATAGCCGACGAGCGGCACGGGGAATCGATAGACAGCAGCGGTCGTCGCGGCCGCCACCGGCGCGAGAACTACCGCGGCGAGGCCGCCGACGAGCGCGTGTCGACCGCGTTCGGCGACAATGCTCCTGCTCGACTCGGCCATTCCTCCATAATGCTCGCCCCGCCCTCGACCGCAACCACATATCGGCCCACAGCGGCGATTTCGACGGTGGCGCAGAGACCGAAAAAGGTCCGGATTCCCAAGGAATCCGGACCTTTTCGCGATGTTCGCTAGACCGTGAAGCCGAGAGCGCGCAGCTGTTCGCGGCCGTCCTCGGTGATCTTGTCCGGGCCCCACGGGGGCATCCAGACCCAGTTGATCTTCAGGTCCTCGACCAGGCCGCTGCGCACCAGGGCGTTGCGGGACTGGTCCTCGATGACGTCGGTCAGCGGACAGGCCGCCGAGGTCAGCGTCATGTCGAGGGTGGCGACATTGTCGTCGTCGACGGACATGCCGTAGACCAGGCCGAGGTCGACGACATTGATGCCGAGCTCGGGGTCGACGACATCGCGCATGGCCTCCTCGAGATTCTCGAGGTGCTCGGCCTGTTCGGGCGTCAGCTCCACCTCGGGAGCGGCGGCCTCGGTGGCTTCGACAGCCGGTGTCTCACTCATCACGCTTCCCCATTTCCCATGGCAGGCTTCACTTCTTCGGCCGAGACGATCCGCACGACGGCGTCCTTGAACGCCATCCACCCCAGCAGCGCGCACTTCACGCGCGCGGGGTACTTGGCGACGCCGGCCAGGGCGATACCGTCGCCGATCACGTCCTCGTCACCGTCGACGGTGCCGCGGCTGGAGATCATCTCGCTGTAGGAGTCGACCACCTTCAGCGCCTGCTGCACCGGCAGCCCGATCACCTGATCGGTGAGGATCGAGGTGGCGGCCTGGCTGATCGAGCAGCCCTGCCCGTCGTAGGAGACGTCGGCGACCTCGCCCGCGTCGTCGATGTGCACGCGCAGGGTCACCTCGTCACCGCAGGTCGGGTTCACGTGGTGCACTTCGGCACCGAACGGTTCCCGCAGCCCGCGGTGGTGGGGATGTTTGTAATGGTCCAGGATCACTTCCTGGTACATCTGCTCCATGCGCATGACTTATGCAACTCCACAGTGTCTGATCATCGGCCCTCGCTAGCGCTCACGCCGAAGAAGCTCTGGGCCTTCCGCACGGCCTGCACCAGCGCGTCCACCTCGTCGAGGGTGTTGTACACGGCGAACGACGCGCGCGCGGTCGCCGCGACGCCGAACTTGCGGTGCAGCGGCCAGGCACAGTGGTGCCCGACCCGGATCGCGACACCCTGGTCGTCGAGGATCTGACCCACGTCGTGGGCGTGGATACCGTCGACCACGAACGACACCGCGCCGCCGCGGTCCACGTTCTCGGTCGGCCCGATGATCCGCACGCCCTCGATCGCGCCGAGCCCGTCGAGCGCGGCGCCGGTCAGCGCGTGCTCGTGGGCGGCGATCGCGTCCATGCCGAGGCCTTCCAGGTAGCGGACCGCGGCGGCCAGCCCGACGACCTGCGAGGTCATCGGCGTGCCCGCCTCGAAGCGCTGCGGCGGCGGCGCGTAGGTGGTCCGCTCCATCGTGACGGTCTCGATCATCGACCCGCCGGTGATGTAGGGCGGAGTCTCCTCGAGCAGCGCCCGACGGCCGTACAGTCCGCCCACACCCATCGGGCCGAGCATCTTGTGGCCGGAGAACGCGGCGAAGTCCACGCCGAGCTCCCGGAAGTTCACCGCCATGTGCGGCACCGACTGGCAGGCGTCGAGCACGACCAGCGCGCCGACATCCTTGGCCCGGCGGACCAGCTCGGCCACCGGCGCGACCGCACCGGTCACGTTCGACTGGTGGGTGAACGCGAGCACCTTGGTCGCGGGCGACAGTTCGAGCGAATCCAGATCGATGCGGCCGTCGTCGGTGATGCCGTACCACCGGAGCGTGGCGCCGGTGCGGCGCGCGAGTTCCTGCCACGGCACGAGATTCGCGTGATGCTCGAGCTCGGTGATGACGATCTCGTCGCCCGGGCCCACCTTGTAGGGGAATCGGTCGTCACCGAAAGCGTTGGCCACCAGGTTCAGCGACTCGGTCGCGTTCTTGGTGAACACGATCTCCCCGGCGTCGGCACCGACGAAGCGGGCGATGGCGACGCGGGCGTCCTCGTAGGAGTCGGTCGCCTCCTCCGCCAGCTGGTGCGCACCGCGGTGCACGGCCGAGTTACGGGTGAGCAGGAAGTCACGCTCGGCGTCCAGCACCTGCAGCGGACGCTGCGAGGTCGCCCCGGAATCCAGGTACACCAACGGTTTCCCGTCCCGGACCGTGCGGTTCAGGATCGGGAAGTCGGCCCGGATCCGGGCGACGTCGAGGGCGGGACCCGAGAGAGACACAGCGGTCATCGTCGTCAGGCTCCAGCGGTGGCGGAGGTGAAGCGCACGTAGCCGTTCGCGTCGAGTTCCTCGGCCAGCTCGGAGCCACCCTCGGCGACGATCTTGCCGTTGACGAACACGTGCACGAAGTCGGGCTTGATGTAGCGCAGGATGCGGGTGTAGTGCGTGATCAGCAGCACGCCGCCGTTCTCGCGCTCCTTGTAGCGGTTGACGCCCTCGGAGACGATGCGCAGCGCGTCGACGTCGAGGCCGGAGTCGGTCTCGTCGAGGATCGCGATCTTCGGCTTGAGCAGGCCCAGCTGCAGAACCTCGTGGCGCTTCTTCTCGCCACCGGAGAAGCCCTCGTTCACGCTGCGGTCGGCGAAGGCCGAGTCGATCTCGAGCTCCTTCATCGACTCCTTCACCTCCTTGACCCAGGTGCGCAGCTTGGGGGCCTCGCCACGGACCGCGGTCGCGGCGGTGCGCAGGAAGTTCGACATCGAGACACCGGGGACCTCGACCGGGTACTGCATGGCCAGGAACAGGCCGGCGCGAGCGCGCTCGTCGACCGACATCTCCAGCACGTCCTCGCCGTCGAGGGTGATGGTGCCCTGGGTGACGGTGTACTTCGGGTGACCGGCGATCACATAGGACAGCGTCGACTTGCCCGAGCCGTTGGGGCCCATGATGGCGTGCGTCTCGCCGGACTTCACGGTCAGGTTCACGCCGTTGAGGATCTGCTTGGACTCACCCTCGGGGGTGGTGATCTCGGCGTGCAGGTCCTTGATTTCCAAGGTGGTCATCGAATTCGAATTCCTTCGTGGGGAGTATGAGGGGTGTCAGATGCCGACAGTGGCGAGCTCGGCCTCGATGGCCGCCTCCAGCCGCTCCCGGACCTCGGGGACCGTGATCTTCTGGATGATCTCGTGGAAGAAGCCACGCACCACCAGACGGCGGGCGACGTCTTCGGGAATGCCGCGCGAGCGCAGGTAGAACAGCTGCTCGTCGTCGAAACGGCCGGTGGCACTGGCGTGTCCGGCACCGGCGATCTCGCCGGTCTCGATCTCCAGGTTCGGCACCGAGTCGGCGCGCGCGCCGTCGGTGAGCACCAGGTTGCGGTTGGCCTCGTAGGTGTCGGTGCCCTCGGCGGCCGCGCGGATGAGCACGTCGCCGACCCACACGGTGCGGGCATCGCCCTTGGGGGACTTCGGATCGCCCTGCAGCGCACCCTTGTACAGCACGTTGGACTTGCAGTTGGGCTCGGCGTGGTCGACCAGCAGGCGCTGCTCGAAATGCTGGCCCGCGTCGGCGAAGTACAGGCCGAACAGCTCGGCCTCGCCGCCGGGACCGGCGTAGCGCACGGTGCCGGTGAGACGCACCAGGTCGCCACCGAGGGTGGCGGCGAAGTGGCGCACGGTGGCGTCGCGGCCCAGCTTCAGATGATGGGCGGTGGCGTGCACGGCGTCCTCGGCCCACTCCTGGACAGCGACGACGGTCAGCTTGGCGCTGTCGCCCAGCACGAATTCGACGTTCTCGGCGTAGGTTCCGCTGCCGCGCTGGTCGAGGACCACCGTGGCGACGGCGAAGTTGTCCAGGCGCACCTGCAGGTGGCCGTAGGCGGTCTTGCCCTCGCCGGGACCGGTGACGGTCACGGTGATCGGGTCGGAGACCTCGGTCTCCTGGCCGACGGTGATCACGGTCGCCGACTCGAAGCCCGAGTAGGCCTGGGCGGCGACGCGATCGGCGGGGGTACCGGCCTGGCCGAGGCGGACGTCGGTGCGGTCCACCGTCTCCACGGTGACACCGGCGACCTCGCTCACCTCGACGGTGGCCCGACCGTCGCGCACCGCGGTGCCGTCGTGCAGGCCGCGCAGCCGGCGCAGCGGGGTGAACCGCCACGCCTCGTCACGGCCCGACGGCACCTCGAACTGGTCGACGTCGAACGAGGTGAAGACCTCGCCCTTGTTGACCGCGGCACCGGCGCCCGGATTCTGAATCGGCGTCTCGAGCGACGACATCAGCCAACGGCCCCTTCCATCTGCAGCTCGATGAGCCGGTTCAGTTCCAACGCGTATTCCATCGGCAGTTCCTTGGCGATGGGCTCGACGAAGCCGCGCACCACCATCGCCATCGCCTCGTCCTCGGTCAGACCGCGGCTCATCAGGTAGAACAGCTGATCCTCGGAGACCTTGGAGACGGTCGCCTCGTGGCCCATGGTCACGTCGTCCTCGCGGATGTCGACGTAGGGGTAGGTGTCGGAGCGGCTGATCGTGTCGACCAGCAACGCGTCACACTTCACGGTCGACTTCGAGCCGTGGGCGCCCTTGTTGATCTGGACCAGACCGCGGTACGACGCGCGACCGCCGCCACGCGCCACCGACTTCGACACGATGGTCGAGGAGGTGTGCGGGGCCAGGTGCAGCATCTTGGCACCGGTGTCCTGGTGCTGGCCGACGCCGGCGAACGCGACCGAGAGCACCTCGCCGTGGGCGTGCTCGCCGGTCATCCAGACCGCCGGGTACTTCATGGTGACCTTGGAGCCGATGTTGCCGTCGACCCACTCCATGGTGGCGCCCGCCTCGGCCTTGGCCCGCTTGGTGACCAGGTTGTAGACGTTGTTCGACCAGTTCTGGATGGTCGTGTAGCGGCAGCGGCCGCCCTTCTTCACGATGATCTCGACGACCGCGGAGTGCAGCGAGTCGGACTTGTAGATCGGGGCTGTACAACCCTCGACGTAGTGGACGTAGGCGTCCTCGTCGACGATGATCAGCGTCCGCTCGAACTGGCCCATGTTCTCGGTGTTGATCCGGAAGTAGGCCTGCAGCGGGATGTCGACGTGCACGCCCGGCGGCACGTAGATGAACGAGCCACCCGACCAGACGGCGGTGTTGAGCGCGGAGAACTTGTTGTCACCGGCGGGGATCACCGAGCCGAAGTACTCCTGGAAGATCTCCGGGTGCTCCTTGAGCGCGGTGTCGGTGTCGAGGAAGATGACGCCCTGCTTCTCCAGGTCCTCGCGGATGGAGTGGTAGACGACCTCGGACTCGTACTGCGCGGCGACACCGGAGACCAGCCGCTGCTTCTCTGCCTCGGGGATGCCCAGCTTGTCGTAGGTGTTCTTGATGTCCTCGGGCAGGTCTTCCCAGCTCTCGGCCTGCTTCTCCGACGAGCGCACGAAGTACTTGATGTTGTCGAAGTCGATGCCGTCGAGGTTGGAACCCCAGTTCGGCATGGGCTTGCGATCGAAGATGCGCAGGGCCTTGAGGCGGATGTCGAGCATCCACTCCGGCTCGCTCTTCTTGGCCGAGATGTCGCGAACGACAGCCTCCGACAGGCCGCGTTGCGCGCTGGCACCGGCCACATCCGAATCGGCCCAGCCGTAACCGTAGTTGCCCAGCGAGGCGATGGTCTCGTCCTGGGTCAGCGGTTGCACCTGGTCGGTGGTCGTCGTCATTCGGCACTCCTTCCGGAGTCGTTCGTTCGTCCCGCCGCGGGCTGTGCGGCGGATGGGGTGGAAGCTGTTTTCGGGAGCGCGACCAGCGGTACGTGGGTGGTGCAGGCGCAATCGCCGTTGGCGATGGTCGCAAGTCGCTGGACGTGGGTGCCGAGCAGGTCCCGGAAAGCGTCCAGTTCGGCGTCGCACAACTGCGGGAACTCCTCGGCCACGTGGGCCACGGGGCAGTGGTGCTGGCAGATCTGCACACCGGCGCCGACCTGGCGGGTGGTGGCGGCGAAGCCGGCCTCGGCGAACGCTTCCGCGATCTCCTCGACCTTGGCCTCGATGACGGGGGCCGTGTGCTCGGCGGCCGGCTCGATGCCGTCGACGATGGTGCGGACCCGCTTGCGCGCGAACTCGGCGATGGCCGCCTCGCCGCCGATCTCGCCGAGCTGGCGGATCGCCGCGCCGGCCAGATCGTCGTAGGCGTGGCCGAGATTGCCCCGGCCCGCCGCGGTCAGCTGGTACTGCTTGGCCGGGCGGCCGCGGCCCTTCTGCTGCCACGGCGCCGACCGGCTCGCCCGTGCCTGTCCGGCGTCGATGAGCGCGTCGAGATGCCTGCGCACGCCCGCGGGCGCGAGCCCGAGCGCGGCGCCGATCGCGGTCGCGGTGATCGGGCCGTCTTCGAGCAGCAACTGGACGATGGCCGCCCTGGTGTGCCCTTCCTGCGCGGTCGCCGCTGGACCGGCGGACGACCGGGCGCCGGTCGTCTTACGACCGGTCCCGTCCACGTCTGTCCGCAAACCCACGGTTTTCACAACACCAGTGTGGCGGAATTGCTTCCCTAAATCTAATAAGGGTCACCTGACAAAGGGTGCCCTGACCTGCGATGAAGATCGTCCGACACCGCAACCGCCGGGTAAAACCGCTGGTGCGGACCACGCGCACGCGCCGGACCGCGCCACCGGGGTGACCCATCGCACACCACCGACGACCGTTCCGATGCCCGCCGAATTACGCAATACCGGTGTTGCGCCCCGGCGCCCTGTCGCGCCGCGGTCGGCCCGACAGGGCGCCGGGGCCGTGGCACGATGACGAGGTGTCCAACCCGCCCGCACCGACGTGTGTCCGCCATCCCGACCGCCCCACCGGCCTCGCGTGCACCCGGTGCGGCAGGCCCGCCTGCCCCGAGTGCCTGCAGCCCGCCGCCGTCGGTCAGCACTGCGTGGACTGCGTGCGCCAGGGCCGGCGCGACGTGCGCCAGGTGCGCACCGTCGGCGGCGCCGCGGCCGGGGCCGCCCCGGTCCCGTATGTCACCTACGGGCTGATCGCGGTCAATGTGCTCGTCTATCTCGTGACCGCCGCCCAGGCGGGCAGCCCGATGGACAACTATCGCGGCTCGGCGCTGTTCCGGGAGTTCGTGCTGGTCCCGCTGCTGGTGGCCGACGGCGAATGGTGGCGTCTGCTCGGCTCGGGCTTCCTGCACTACGGCGCGATCCACCTGCTGGTCAACATGTTCGCGCTCTATGTCGTCGGCCGTGACCTCGAGCGGGTGCTCGGCCGGGTGCGGTTCGGCTGTGTCTACCTGATCTCCCTGCTCGGCGGTTCCGCCGCGGTGATGGCCCTGTCCGACACGGTCGTCGCGACCGCGGGCGCCTCGGGTGCGGTGTACGGCCTGTTCGGCGCGGTCACCGTGACGCTGATCCGGCTGCGCCAGAGCCCGACGCCGATGCTGGTCGTGATCGGCGTCAACGTGCTGATCAGCTTCTCGCTGCCCGGCATCTCGCTGTGGGGTCACCTCGGCGGACTGGCCGCGGGCACGCTGGCCGCGCTGGGCATCCTGTTCGTGCCCGAATGGCTGTCGGCGCGCTCGCCCGAGGCCGCGCGGCGGATCGGGTGGGCGTCGCTCGGTGCGGTGGCGGTGGCGTGTGTGGCCGTCATCGTGGCGGCCACGCTGACGGTGCGCAGCGACATCCCGGCCGTGCCCATCCAGGTGTCGGCCCCCGGCACCGAGGCGCCGACGCCGCGCTAGCCGCCCCGATCCGCGCTGGTCGCCGACGCGGCCCCGACCGGAGCGCCACCGGTCGCGGCGCGTCACACTAGGCTCGCTCACCGTGGCGGTACTGGAGGGCGCGGCGCGCAAGACACTGGCGTTCGGGAGGCGAGCTCTCGGGCTCGATGTGTCGACGCCCGATCACACCGTCGCGGTGCTGCACCGCGACGAGAACGAGGTGCCCGGGCTCGATCGGCGCGAGCGCGCGCAGCTGGATCGCATCCGCCTGATGGGCGCCACCGGCGCGGTCCTCATGGCGATCGCGGCGCTGGGCATCGGCGCGCAGCCCGTCCACCAGAACCCCGTCTCCGGCATGCGGGTGCTCGGCATCTTCGCGCGAGCGCACACCGGTTCGCTGGCGATGTGCATGTTCGGCACCGTGCTGGTGATCGGGGCGTGGCTGTTGCTCGGCCGCTTCGCGGTCGGCGGCCTGGCCGGGTCGCCGGTGCACCGGCTGACCCGATCGCAGCTGGACCGCACGCTGCTGCTGTGGATCATCCCGCTCAGCGTGGCGCCGCCGATGTTCAGCAACGACGTCTATTCCTATCTGGCGCAGAGCGAGATCGCCGCGCGCGGCATCGACCCGTATCTGGAGGGTCCGGTCGCCGGTCTCGGCATCGACAACGTCCTGACCAACAATGTGCCGACCATCTGGCGCGACACCCCCGCGCCCTACGGCCCACTGTTCCTCTGGATCGGCCGCGGCATCGCGGAACTGACCGGGGACAACATCATCGCCGGGGTGTGGGTGCACCGGCTGCTCGCGCTCGCCGGCGTCGCCCTGATCGTGTGGGCGCTGCCGCGGCTGTCGGTGCGCTGCGGTGTCGCCCCGGTGAGCGCGTTGTGGCTGGGCGCGGCCAACCCGCTGGTGCTGTTCCACCTGGTCGGCGGCGTGCACAACGACGCGCTGATGCTCGGTCTGATGCTGGCGGGTGTGGAGCTGATGCTGCGCGCGATCTACGGGGAAGGCGGCACACCCGACCGGCTGACCGAGACCGGACTCGCGCCGTTCGACGCCCGCGCCTACGGACTGCTGATCGGTGGCGCGGTGGTGATCACGCTGTCGTCGTCGATCAAGTTCACCTCGATCATCGCGCTCGGCTTCGTCGGGATGGCACTCGCCCGCCGCTGGGGCGGCGATCTCAAAGCCGTCGTCAAGGCCGCGCTGCTGCTCGGCGTGATCGCCGGGGTGACAACACTGTTTGTGAGTTCGGTCAGCGGCCTGGGCTTCGGCTGGATCTTCACCCTCAACACCGCCAGCGCGGTGCGCAGCTGGATGTCGCTGCCGACCGTCATCGGCATCATCACCGGCTTCGGCGGCGTGCTGCTCGGCCTCGGTGACCACACCACCGCGCTGCTGTCGATCACCCGTCCGATCGCGGCGGCGGTCGCGGCCTACATCACGGTGCGCATGCTCGTCGCCACCGGCACCGGGCGCCTGCATCCGGTCGGCGCGCTCGGCGTCTCGCTCGGCGCGATCGTGCTGCTGTTCCCGGTGGTGCAGCCCTGGTACCTGCTGTGGGCGATCGTGCCGCTGGCCGCCTGGGCCACCCAGCCGGTGTTCCGCGTCCCCGCCGTCGCGTTCTCCGCGGTCGTCTCGATGCTGGTGATGCCGCGCGGCGCGGAGTTCCAGGTCTTCCAGATCATCGGCGCCGCACTGGCCGCCGCGGTCTGCTTCGCGTTGTTCTTCGCGCTCACCCGGCACTCCCTGCCGTGGCGGGCTCAGCCGGGGGTGTCGGCTCCGTCACAGGAGGGCACGGCTTACCGTGTGACATCGTGACAAGTCGCTCCGGACCCGCTGTTAGCGTCGACGGCGTGGTCAAGCGCTACGGCGAGACCACCGCGGTCGACGGCCTGCGGTTCGATGTCGAACAGGCCCAGGTGTTCGCGCTGCTCGGTCCCAACGGCGCGGGCAAGACCACCACCGTCGAGATGTGCGAGGGCTTCGTGCGTCCCGACGCGGGCACGGTCCGCGTCCTCGGCCTGGACCCCCTCGCCGATTCCGAGCAGCTGCGCCCGCGCATCGGCGTCATGCTCCAGGGCGGCGGCGCCTATCCGGGCGCGCGGGCGGGCGAGATGCTCGACCTGGTCGCCGCCTACTCCGCCGACCCGATCGACCCCGACTGGCTGCTGTCCACCCTCGGCCTGCAGGACAACCGGCGCACGCCCTACCGCCGCCTGTCCGGCGGCCAGCAGCAGCGGCTGGCGTTGGCCTGCGCGCTGGTCGGCAGGCCCGAGATCGTGTTCCTCGACGAGCCGACCGCCGGTCTGGACGCCCAGGCTCGCCTGATCGTGTGGGAGCTGATCGACGCCCTGCGCCGCGACGGCGTGAGCGTCGTGCTGACCACGCACATGATGGACGAGGCCGAGCAGCTCGCCGACCAGCTGGTGATCATCGACCACGGCGAGATCGTCGCCCAGGGCACGCCCGCCGAGGTCACCGCGCACGGCGCCGCCGGCCAGCTGCGCTTCTGCGCGCCACCGAAACTCGATATCGGCCTGCTGAAATCGGCTCTGCCGGAAGGCTTCTCGCCCCGGGAGACGACACCCGGCACCTACCTGGTCGAGGGCGAGATCAACCCGCAGGTGCTGGCGACCGTCACCGCCTGGTGCGCCAGGATGAACGTGCTCGCCACCGACATCCGCATCGATCAGCGCCGCCTCGAGGACGTCTTCCTCGAACTGACCGGACGGGACCTGCGCGGATGACCGAGACCACCGGCCGATTCCGGCCCGGCACCTTCGCCCCCGCCCCGCGCCCGGCCGCCCGGCGCGCGATGCTCCTCGCGCAGACCGGCCTCGAACTGAAGCTGCTGCTGCGCAACGGCGAACAGCTGCTGCTCACCATGTTCATCCCGATCACGCTGCTGATCGGCCTCACGCTGCTGCCGTTCGGCGAGCTCGGCGAGCACCGGGTCGACAAGGTGGTGCCGATGGTCATGATGACCGCGGTGATGTCGACCGCGTTCACCGGCCAGGCCATCGCCGTCGGCTTCGACCGGCGCTACGGCGCGCTCAAGCGGCTGGGCGCGACCCCGCTGCCCCGCTGGGGCGTGATCGCGGGCAAGTGCGCGGCGGTGCTGATCGTCGTGGTGTTGCAGGCGATCCTGCTCGGCGCGATCGGCGTCGCCCTGGGCTGGCGACCGGGCATCGGCGGCCTGGCGCTCGGCGCGCTGGTGATCGCGCTCGGCACCGCGACCTTCGCCGCGATGGGCCTGCTGCTGGGCGGGACGCTCAAGGCCGAGGTCGTGCTGGCGCTGGCCAACATCCTCTGGTTCATCATGCTCGGCGTCGCCAGCCTGGTGCTCGTCGGCGACTCGCTGCCCGATGTGCTCACGGTGCTCGTGCGGTTGGTGCCCTCCGGCGCGCTGGCGTTCGCGCTGGAGTCGGCGCTGACGGGCGTGGTCGACTGGTTCGGAGTCGCGGTGCTCGCCGTGTGGGGCGTGGTGTGCGGCTGGCTCGCGACCCGCCTGTTCCGGTTCAGCTGAGTGATCAACGACGCACTGTAGTAGCCCTGGTATCGGTCGGGATTTCGCGGCCAGTACCATCGTGACGTGCTGTATCGCGCCTTCGTTGGCCTCGTCGACCGGCTGCCGCTCCCCTCGCTGCGGGTGCAGCGGCTCATCGCGCTCGCGGTGATCCTCAGTCAGGCCGGAATCTCGGTGACCGGCGCCGTCGTGCGCGTCACCGCCTCGGGCCTGGGCTGCCCGACCTGGCCGCAGTGCTTCCCCGGCAGCTTCACCCCGGTGGGGGTGTCGGAGGTGCCGGTCCTGCACCAGACCGTCGAGTTCGGCAACCGGATGCTCACCTTCGCGGTGACGCTGTGCGCCGCGCTGATCGTGCTCGCCGTGGTCAGGGCGCGGCGGCGGCGCGAGGTTCTCGTCTACGCGTGGCTGATGCCCGGTGGCACCGTCGTGCAGGCGATCATCGGCGGGATCACCGTGCGGACCGGCCTGCTGTGGTGGACCGTGGCCGTGCACCTGCTGGCCTCGATGGTGATGGTGTGGCTGGCGGTGGTGCTGTACGCCAAGATCGGCCAGCCCGACGACGGCATCGACACCGTCCAGGTCCCCACTCCCCTGCGCTGGCTCACCGCGCTGAGCGGCGTCGCCCTCGCCGGCGTGCTGATCGCGGGCACCCTGGTCACCGCGGCGGGCCCGCACGCGGGTGACAAGAGCATCGAGCGGCCGGTCGCCCGGCTCGAAGTCGAGATCGTCACGCTGGTGCACCTGCACTCGCAGCTGCTCGTCGGCTATCTGGCGCTGCTGATCGGCCTGGCCTTCGGCCTGTTCGCCGTCGGCATCACCCCGGCGATCCGCACCCGCCTGTACGTGCTGCTCGGCCTGGTGCTGTCGCAGTCCCTCGTCGGCATCGTCCAGTACTTCACCGACGTTCCCGCCGCGCTGGTCGCCCTCCACGTCGGTGGCGCGGCCGCGTGCACCGCGGCCACCGCCGCGCTGTGGGCCGCGCTGCGAATCCGCGAGACGGTGGACGCACCCGCCGCGGTGTCCCCGGCCGCCGCGCACTGACCTCCCACGACGACGACAGCCCGCGATCCGAGGATCGCGGGCTGTCGTGCGTTCGTGCCGGGCTCAGGCGCCGGCGAACAGCTTCCAGTTGCGCGCCTTGGGGAACTTGGTCTGATGGGCGACCCAGCCCGCCATCTTCTTCCAGTGCGACGCGGTCGGCGTCACCACGGAGACCAGCTCGCGGTTCCACTCGTCGGTCGCGGTGAGCCCGTCGACCCGCTCGACGAGGGCCTTCGCGGTCGCCAGGTCGGCCACCACCCGGTCACCGAGGATGCCGTCGGCGCCGACCAGCGTGATGCGCACGCCCTGCTCGCCGAGGTACTGCAGCACGGCCGTGCCCGAACCGCCGTGCTCGGCGACGAACTCGGCCACGGACTTCTCGACCTCGGCAGGCACCTTCACGGCGACCGGGGCGGCGGTGGTAGCACTCATGGCCGAGAGTTTACCGGCCGGTAGTCGCGAGTCCACCCCCGAGTGGCGTCGAACACGGGGTGTACAAAGGAGACTCATGCGCGCGATTCAGGTTTCCGAGCACGGTGGTCCCGAGGTCCTGCGGTACGTCGAGGTGGCTGATCCGCAGATCGGGCCCGGTCAGCTGCTGGTCGATACCCGGGGTGTCGGCGTCAACTACATCGACATCTACTTCCGCACCGGCCAGTACCCGCAGGCCACACCCTATATCCCGGGCTCGGAGGGCACCGGTGTCGTGACGGCGGTCGGCGCGGAGGTCACCGAGTTCGCGGTGGGCGACCGGGTCGCCTGGGCCGCGGCGCCGGGCAGCTACGCGGACCGGGTCGCCGTCGACGCGGCGGTGGCGGTGCGGGTACCCGACGGCGTCGACACGACCGTGGCGGCCGCCGCGCTGCTGCAGGGCATGACCGCCCACTACCTGGTGGAATCGGTGTTCCGGCCCGAGCCGGGCGACCCGGTGCTGATCCACGCGGGCGCGGGCGGGGTGGGCCTGCTGCTCACCCAGATGGCCGCCGCCAAGGGCGCGCGGGTGATCACCACCGTCTCCACCGACGACAAGGAGAAGCTGTCCCGCGAGGCGGGTGCCGCCGAGGTCCTGCGCTACGGCGACGACCTGGCCGCGCGGGTCCGCGAACTCACCGACGGCGAGGGCGTCGCCGCGGTCTACGACGGCGTCGGCGCGAGCACGTTCGAAGCCGGCCTCGCATCGCTGCGGGTACGGGGCACGCTGGCCCTGTTCGGCGCGGCCAGCGGCGCGGTCCCGCCGTTCGACCCGCAGCGCCTCAATCCCGCCGGTTCCCTGTGGCTGACCCGTCCGTCCCTGGGCGCTTACACCCGTACCCGCACCGAATTGCTGTGGCGCGCAACGGATGTCTTCGACGCCATCGCGGCGGGCACGCTGACCTTCCGCATCGGCGCGACCTACCCCCTCGCGGACGCGGCCCAGGCCCATCGGGATCTCGCCGCCCGCAAGACCACGGGTTCGCTGGTCCTGCTGCCCTAGGCACACGGCCCAGGAGCTGGCCGACCGGAACGCGCCCGCGCTGAGCCTGACCGATCTGTCCTGGGTCACGGTGTGGCGCCCCGACATCCGCCTCGCCGCGCGGTTGCGCGACGGCCGGATCCTGCTCGCGGGCGACGCCGCCCACGTCCACCCGCCGACCGGCGGCCAAGGCCTCGATACCGGGGTCCAGGACGCCGACAACCTCGGCTGGAAACTGGCGGCGGCGCTGGCGGGCGACCCGGCCCCGCTCGACACCTACGAGCCGGAACGCCGCACCGTCGCGGCCCGGGTCCGCGGCCTGAGCACCGAGCTGCTGGACAAGCTGGTCGAAGATTCGGCTCTTCGACCTCTTCCGCGGCCCGCACGCCACGCTGCTGCGTTTCGCGCCGACGACCGAGGCCGCGGGCACACCGCCGCCGTCCGGGCTCGCGGCGAACAACGCCTCCCTCCGCACGTGCCCCGTGCGCACGGTCGAGATCCGCCCCCGGCACGTCGGTGCTGATCCGCCCGGACGGACATCTCGCCCGCAGCTGGTGAGCCCGAGGTGGACCGACAACGACGGCGGCCGGGCAGTCACTGCCCGGCCGCCGTTCCTCCGAGAGAGCTACAGCCCGATGAACGAGCCCACCGTGTCCCAGCCGAGCACCGAGTCCACGGCCAGACCACAGAACACCACGGCCAGGTAGTTGTTCGACTGCAGGAACANCGATGAACGAGCCCACCGTGTCCCAGCCGAGCACCGAGTCCACGGCCAGACCACAGAACACCACGGCCAGGTAGTTGTTCGACTGCAGGAACAGCCGCAGCGGCTTCACCGACTCGCCGCGGCGCACCCCGGCGTAGAGCTGGTGCGCCATCAGCAGGAACCAAGCGCCCGCGACCAGCGCGACGGCGGCGTAGATGACACCGGTCGCCGGGACCAGGGCGAGCGTGGCCAGCACGGTCAGCCACGTGTAGATGACGATCTGCTTGGTCACGACCTGCTCGGTCGCGACCACCGGCAGCATCGGCACGCCCGCCGCGCGGTAGTCCTCCTTGTAGCGCATCGCCAGCGCCCAGGTGTGCGGCGGCGTCCAGAAGAAGATGACGGCGAACAGCACGATCGCGGGCCAGCCGATGGTGCCCGTGACCGCGGACCAGCCGACCAGAGCGGGCATGCAGCCCGCGGCGCCGCCCCAGACCACGTTCTGCGAGGTCCGGCGCTTGAGGCCCTTGGTGTAGACGAAGACGTAGAACAGGATCGTCGCGACGACCAGTACGCCGCTGAGCAGGTTGGCCTGCCACCACAGCCACGCGAACGAGATCGCGCCCAGGGCCACACCGAAGACGAGCGCGTGCCTGGTCGGCACCGCATCGCGGGCCAGCGGGCGCCGCGCGGTCCGCTTCATCACCTTGTCGATGTCGGCGTCGGCGACGCAGTTGAGGGTGTTGGCGCTGGCCGCGCCCATCCAGCCACCGAACAGGGTGACCAGGATCAGCCGGATGTCGACGGTGCCGCGATCGGCCAGCAGCATGGTCGGGATGGTGGCGACCAGCAACAGCTCGATGACGCGCGGCTTGGTGAGCGCGATGTAGGCCAGCGGCTTGCGCAGTACCTTGGAGACGAGACCGTCTCCGGTGAGGCGATCGGCCAGTGCCGTCGAGGAATTGTGCGCACCGCTACTACCCGGCTGGGGATCGATCCGCACTGTTTCTCCTCGCACGCTGTGCTTCGCATCCGGCATTGGAACGAGCAGCGCGCGGCTGCGGCGCGGCCACTACTACAGACGATGGTAGACCCACGCCGGTGCCGCTCCACGCCAGGGCCCCGCCACCGTGGGCGCGGTCACTGCGCCGTCGATGGCCTCGCGGCGGCCCCACCCGGTGGTGAACCGGCATCGACATGCAGGTGAACGGCACCGCGGACACGCCACCGTCCGGCGCGCCGATCGATGCCGCCCACACCGGGAGACGACGCCCGGGTCGGCACTAGACTCACAACCAGGGTTCGCGCCGGTCCCACCGAGCACCACCACTAGGGTATGGATGTACATCGGTACGCACCCCCGGCCGCGTGCGATCCGCATCAGACACCCATCGCCGCTGCCATGTATCGCCGTCGACGAAACCTAGGTCAGGAGAACCACGGTCGTGTCAGTCACAGACGACATTCGCGCCCTCACTCAGCGGAACTACCCCAGCGACTGGACGGACCTCGACACCAAGGCCGTCGACACCGCCCGCGTGCTCGCCGCCGACGCGGTGCAGAAGGCGGGCAACGGGCACCCCGGTACCGCGATGAGTCTCGCGCCGGTCGCCTACACGCTCTTCCAGCGCACCATGCGCCACGACCCGGCCGAGCCGCGCTGGGTGGGCCGCGACCGGTTCGTGCTCTCCTGTGGGCATTCCAGCCTCACCCTCTACGTGCAGCTGTACCTGGCCGGTTTCGGCCTGGAGCTGACCGACCTCGAGAACCTGCGCCAGTGGGGCTCGCTGACCCCGGGCCACCCCGAGTTCCGCCACACCGACGGCGTCGAGATCACCACCGGCCCGCTGGGGCAGGGTCTGGCCTCCGCGGTCGGCATGGCGATGGCCGCCCGCCGTGAGCGTGGCCTGTTCGATCCCGAGGCCGCGCCGGGCACCAGCCCGTTCGACCACTTCATCTACACCATCGCCTCCGACGGCGACCTGCAGGAGGGCGTCACCGCCGAGGCCTCCTCGATCGCGGGCACCCAGCAGCTGGGCAACCTCGTGGTGATCTACGACGACAACGAGATCTCCATCGAGGACGACACCGACATCGCCTTCACCGAGGACGTCGCCAAGCGCTACGAGGCCTACGGCTGGCACGTGCAGATCGTCGAGGGCGGCGAGGACGTCGTGGCGATCGAGGCGGCCATCGCGGCGGCCAAGGCCGAGACCGGCAAGCCGTCGATCATCATCCTGCGCACCATCATCGGCTTCCCCGCGCCGAACAAGATGAACACCGGTGGCGTGCACGGCGCGGCGCTGGGCCCCGACGAGGTCGCCGCCGTGAAGAAGGCGCTCGGCTTCGATCCCGAGAAGTCCTTCGACGTCGACCCGGCCGTCATCGAGCACACCCGTGCGGCCCTCGGCCGCGGCGCCGAGGCGAAGGCGAAGTGGCAGCAGAGCTTCGACGCGTGGGCCGAGGCCAACCCGTCGAACAAGTCGCTGTTCGACCGCCTGCAGGCCCGTGCGCTGCCCCAGGGCTGGGTCGAGGCGCTGCCGACCTTCGAGACCGACCCGAAGGGCATGGCCACCCGCAAGGCGTCGGGCAAGTTCCTCGCCGCCGTCGCCGACGAGCTGCCGGAGCTGTGGGGCGGTTCGGCCGACCTGGCCGAGTCCAACAACACCACCATGCCCAACCAGCCGAGCTTCGGCCCGGAGTCGATCTCGACCGGCATGTGGAAGGCGCAGCCCTACGGCCGCACCCTGCACTTCGGTATCCGTGAGCACGCGATGGGCTCGATCCTCAACGGCATCGCGCTGCACGGCCCGACCCGCCCCTACGGCGGCACCTTCCTGGTGTTCTCCGACTACATGCGCCCGGCCGTGCGCCTGGCCGCGCTGATGCGGGTGCCCGCCATCTACGTCTGGACCCACGACTCCATCGGTCTCGGCGAGGACGGCCCCACCCACCAGCCGATCGAACACCTGGCCGCGCTGCGCGCGATTCCCGGCCTCAACGTGGTCCGGCCCGGCGACGCCAACGAGACCGTGCACGCCTGGCGCACCATCCTCGAGCGCGACTCCGACGAGCACACCTCGCACTTCGCGACCTACGACGCGCCGCACCAGGACGGCCCGTCCGCGCTGGCGCTGACCCGTCAGGACGTCCCGACCCTGGCCGGCACCAGCTACGAGGGTGTCAAGAAGGGCGGCTACATCCTGGCCGAGGCCTCCACCGGCACCCCGCAGGTCATCCTGATCGGCACCGGTTCCGAGCTCCAGCTCGCCGTCGCCGCGCGCACTACGCTGGAGGAGCAGGGCATCCCGACCCGTGTGGTCTCGATGCCGTGCGTGGAATGGTTCGACGCGCAGGAGCAGGGGTACCGCGACGAGGTGCTGCCGCCCTCGGTGCGCGCCCGGGTGGCCGTCGAGGCCGGTATCGCGATGCCGTGGCACCGGTTCGTCGGCGACGCGGGTGAGGTCGTCGGGATCGAGCACTTCGGCGCCTCCGCCAACTTCAAGAAGCTGTACTCCGAGTTCGGTATCACCGCCGATGCCGTCGTCGCCGCCGCACTGCGTTCGACCGACAAGGTGAAGGGGTAAAACCAATGGCACAGAACGAGAATCTCGCCGCGCTCTCGGCCGCGGGGGTCTCGGTGTGGCTCGACGACCTGTCCCGTGATCGGATCAAGTCCGGCAATCTCGCCGACCTGATCGCGACCCGCAGCGTCGTCGGTGTCACCACGAACCCGAGCATCTTCCAGGCCGCGCTGAGCCAGGGCCACGACTACGACGGTCAGCTGACAGAGCTGGCCGCTCAGGGCGCCGACGCCGACGCCGCGATCCGCACCATGACCACCGACGACGTGCGCGCCGCCTGCGACGTGCTCGCCCCGGTGTTCGAGGCCAGCAACGGTGTCGACGGTCGGGTGTCGATCGAGGTCGACCCGCGCTTCGCCTTCGACGCGGACAAGACTGTCGCCCAGGCCATCGAGCTGTGGAAGATCGTCGACCGCAAGAACCTGTTCATCAAGATCCCGGCCACCGAGGCGGGCCTGCCCGCCATCACCGCGGTGATCGGCGAGGGCATCAGCGTCAACGTGACGCTGATCTTCTCGGTGCCGCGCTACCGCGCGGTGATGGGCGCCTACCTCGACGGCCTGCGCAACGCCAAGATCGGCGGCCACGACCTGGCCAAGATCCATTCCGTCGCTTCGTTCTTCGTCTCGCGCGTGGACACCGAGATCGACAAGCGTCTCGAGGCCATCGGCACCCCCGAGGCCCTGGCGCTGCGCGGCAAGGCCGGCGTCGCGAACGCCCGGCTCGCCTACGCCGAGTACCAGGACGTGTTCGACGGTGGGGCGCACACCTCCACCTACAACCACCTGGCCGCGCAGGGCGCCAACCGGCAGCGGCCGCTGTGGGCTTCGACCGGCGTGAAGAACCCGGACTACTCGGACACCCTCTACGTCACCGAGCTGGTCGGCCCGAACACCGTGAACACGCTGCCGGAGAAGACGTTGCAGGCCTTCGCCGATCACGGCGAGGTGCGCGGCGACACCCTCAGCGGTCTGGCCGTGGCGGCCGCGCAGGTCTTCGCCGACCTGAGCGCGGTCGGCATCGACCTCGACGACGTGTTCGCCCTGCTCGAGCGCGAGGGCGTCGACAAGTTCGAGGCGGCCTGGAACGAACTGCTGGAAGCCACCACCGGCGAGCTGAACTCCGCGGCGGCGGGGGGCAACTGACCCGATGGCCGGCACAGCATCGACGGATCAGGCGGGGCTGTGGCATAACCCGCTGCGCGACGAACGAGACAAACGGGTTCCCTTCATCGCGGGCCCCTGCTGCATGGTGATCTTCGGTGTCACCGGAGATCTGTCCCGCAAGAAGCTGATGCCGGCCATCTACGACCTCGCGAACCAGGGCCTGTTGCCGCCCGGGTTCGCCCTGGTCGGCTTCGCCCGGCGCGACTACGCCGACGAAGACTTCGCCGCCGTCGTCCTCGACGCGGTGAAACAGCACGCGCGCACCCCCTTCCGCCAGGAGGTCTGGGACCACCTGGCGGAGGGGCTGCGGTTCGTCCAGGGCAGTTTCGACGACGACGCCGCCTTCGCGACGCTCGCCGACACCCTGCGCACCCTGGACGCCACCCGCGGCACCGGCGGCAACTACGCCTTCTACCTGTCGATCCCACCGAACATGTTCCCGGTGGTGCTCGACCAGCTCTCCGAGCACAAGCTCGCCCAGCCCGCCGGCACCGACGCCGACGGCTACCTGCCGTGGCGCCGGGTGGTGATCGAGAAGCCCTTCGGCCACGACCTGGCCAGCGCCAAGGAACTCAACGCGCTGGTCAACCGGGTGTTCCCGGAGGAGCAGGTCTTCCGCATCGACCACTATCTCGGCAAGGAGACGGTGCAGAACATCCTGGCGCT
Organism: Nocardia sp. No.11; assembly: GCF_038752175.1. Classification (NCBI taxonomy): domain Bacteria; kingdom Bacillati; phylum Actinomycetota; class Actinomycetes; order Mycobacteriales; family Nocardiaceae; genus Nocardia; species Nocardia sp. No.11. Next base: position 27,601 of record NZ_JBCGFB010000035.1, read on the forward strand.
GCGCTTCGCCAACGAGTTGTTCGAGCCGCTCTGGAACGCCAACTACGTCGACAGCGTGCAGATCACCATGGCCGAGGACATCGGCCTGGGCGGACGCGCCGGGTACTACGACGGCATCGGCGCCGCCCGTGACGTCATCCAGAACCATCTGCTGCAGCTGCTGGCGCTCACCGCGATGGAGGAACCCACCTCCTTCGAGCCCCAGCAGCTGACCACCGAGAAGATCAAGGCGCTCTCGGCCACCAAACTCGTCGAGCCGCTGGACGAGACGACCGCGCGCGGCCAGTACACCGAGGGGTGGCAGGGCAGCGAGCACGTGGTCGGCCTGCACGAGGAGGAGGGTTTCGATCCGCAGTCGCGGACCGAGACCTACGCCGCGATCACCCTGCACGTGGAGAACCGCCGCTGGGCCGGTGTCCCGTTCTATCTGCGCACCGGAAAACGCCTGGGCCGCAGGGTCACCGAGATCGCGGTGATCTTCAAGCGCGCCCCGCACCTGCCCTTCGACCAGACGATGACCGAGGAGCTCGGCCAGAACGCGCTGGTCATCCGGGTGCAGCCGGACGAGGGCATCACCCTGCGCTTCGGTTCCAAGGTGCCGGGCTCGGGCATGGAAGTGCGCGACGTGAACATGGACTTCAGCTACGGCGAGGCGTTCACCGAATCCTCCCCCGAGGCCTACGAGCGGCTGATCCTGGACGTGCTGCTCGGCGTGCCCTCACTGTTCCCGGTCAACGCGGAGGTCGAATTGTCCTGGCGCATCCTCGATCCGGTGCTCGCGCACTGGGCCGCCGAGGGCAAGCCCGAACCCTACGAGGCCGGCACCTGGGGTCCGGTCTCGGCCGAGGAGATGCTCGCGCGCAGCGGGCGGGAGTGGCGGCGCCCGTGATCGTCGACATGCCCGACACCACCACGGTCGATGTGGCCAAGAAGATGGTGCAGCTGCGCGAGACCAACGGCGTCATCACCCAGGGCCGGGTGCTCACCCTGGTGGTCTGCACCCTGGACTCCTCCGAGGCCGAGGACGCGATCGACGCCGCCAACGACGCCAGCCGCGAGCACCCCTGCCGGGTGATCGTGCTGGCCCGCGGTGACCGCGACGCCGACACCCGCCTCGACGCCCAGATCCGGGTCGGCGGCGACGCCGGCGCGGCCGAGGTGATCGTGCTGCGGTTGCAGGGTCCGCTGGTGAACCACGAGAGCAGCGTCGTCACCCCGTTCCTGCTGCCCGACACCCCGGTGGTGGCGTGGTGGCCGCGCGGCGCGCCGGAGTTCCCGTCGATGGACTCGGTGGGCAAGCTGGCCAAGCGCCGGATCACCGACGCCACCTTCGCGCCCGATCCGCAGGCCGCGATCAAGAAGCGCCGCTACTCCTACGCGGTGGGCGACACCGATCTGGCGTGGAGCCGGATCACCTACTGGCGGGCGCTGCTGGCCGCCGCGCTCGACGAGCCGCCGTTCGAACCGGTCACCTCGGTGACCGTGTCGGGCCTGGCCAGTGAGCCCGCGCTGGACACCCTGGCGGGCTGGCTGGCCGCGCGACTGAACTGTCCCGTCGTCCGCAAGACGGGCGAGCTGCGGGTGGAACTGCACCGCGGCACGGATTCGATCGCCATCAGCCGACCGCAACTAGGAAGGACCGCCACGCTGACCCGCACCGGTGAACCCGACCAGCGCATCGCGCTGGCGCGCCGGGAAACTCGCGACTGCCTCGCCGAGGAACTGCGCCGGCTCGACGCCGACGAGATCTACGCCGAGGCGCTCGCCGGAATCGAGAAGGTGACCTATGAGTGACCACATCGACGTGCACGACGAGCTCGGCGCCGAATTCCCCGCCAACACCATCGAAGTCCACGACGACCCCGACGGTCTGGCCGATGCCGCGGCCGAGCGCTTCGTCGACGTGATCGTCGCCGCCCAGGCCGAGCGCGGCACCGCCTCGGTGGCGCTCACCGGCGGCAGCGACGGCATCCGGCTGCTGGAGCGGGTCCGGCAGAACCCGGGCGACATCGACTGGTCGGCCCTCTACGTCTACTGGGGCGACGAGCGTTTCGTGCCCGACGGCGACCCGGACCGCAACGAGCTGCAGGCCAGGCAGGCGCTGCTCGACTTCGTCCCGCTGAACCCCGCGCACGTGTTCCCGATCGCCCCGTCCGACGGGACCTACGGCTCTCCGGAGGCCGCGGCGGCCGCATACGCGCAGATCGTGCACACCGAGCTCGACGAGCGCGGCGAGTTCGACCTGACCGTGCTCGGCATGGGTCCCGAGGGGCACATCAACTCGCTGTTCCCGCATTCCCCGGCGATCAGGGAGACCACGGATTACGTTGTGGCGGTTCACGACTGCCCGAAGCCGCCGCCCACCCGGGTCTCGCTGACGTTGCCGGCGATCCATCGCTCCCGCCACGTCATGCTGGTGGTCAGCGGGGTCGGTAAGGCGGCCGCGGTCGCCGCCGCCGTCAACGGGGCCTCCCCCGACGACGTCCCGTCGGCCGGCGCGGTCGGCATCGAATCGACCACCTGGGTCGTCGACGAGGCCGCCGCCGCCGACCTGCTCCTCGACGAGGAGTAATCGCGTCGCCGAAGGGCCGGGTCCCGCTGGGCCCGGCCCTTTCGCGTGCGCACCCTGCCTGCCGGCGCCGACGACACATCGATATCGTCGGGGGTGTTCCACGGCCGAAAGGGTGACCATCAGCATGATCCAGACCGAGACGGTGACGATTCCGGCCCATGTGCACGGCTATCCCCAGGTGGCGTTCGGCGGTTACGTCGCCGGACTGCTGGCCCGCCGCTCCGGCGCCGAGACCGTGCGCGTCGATTTCCGCCGCGCGGTCCCGATCGAGACGCCGATCGCCCTGCCCACCGCCGAACCGGGACACGCGATCCTGACCGACGCCGCCGGTGCCGTCCTGGCTCAGGCCGCTCCCGCCACTCTCGACATCACCGCGCCGCCCGGCCCGTCCTGGTCGGCGGCCAAGCGCGCGGCCGACGCCGCGCTCGCGAGCCCGCACCGCCCGGTCACCGACTGCTTCGGCTGTGGTGTGGAGTGCTCCCCCGGCCACGGTCTGCGTCTGTTCCCCTGGCCGGTCCCGGACCGGCCGATGGTCGCCGCCGCGTGGACACCCGACCTGAGCCTCGCCGACGACTCCGGCGAACTGCCACCGGAGATCGTCTGGTCCGCTCTCGACTGCCCCGGCGGCATCGCCGCCTGGACGTTCCAGAAGATGGCCCGCGGCGCGGTCACCGCGGCTCTCACCGCCACCCGATTCCGGCCGGTCCCGGCAGGGGCGGAGTACATCACCCACGCCTGGGCGATCCGCAGCGAGGGCCGCAAACACACGGTGGGCGTTGCCCTTTCCACCCGCGACGGCGACCTCTGCGCCCTCGCGGAGGCCCTGTGGGTCGTCCCCCGCGAGCAGACACCGCCGCCTGCCGAGCAGTAGCGCCCGCTCAGGCGGCCCGATCGCCGAGCCGAGCCCGTTCGACGACACCGACGGCAGGTGCTGGTGCCGCGACCACGACATCCACCGGTCGACCTCGCGTGAACGCCCTGGTTCGACCACCGGAGCGCCTAGCATCGGAGTCCTGGGCAGGCCGGCGGAACGGACGTCGACTCGACTCGAGCGAGGAGTGCTGACGATGCGCGAGATTCGTGGAGTCGCCGCTTCGGGTCGGGTTCGACCATGAGCGGGCCGGTCGACCTCGACGCGGCATTCCGTACCGCCCTCACGGAGCTGACGGTCCCGCTGCGCACCGACGGGCCGCCGGCGATCGACGCGGCCGTCGGGATCGAGATCTTCGAATCCCAGGTCACCAGCAGGCATCTCGACCTGACCGCGCGCCGGCTCGGCGCCGCCCGGCAGGGGTATTACAGCATCGGATCCTCGGGACACGAGGGCAACGCGGCGGTGGCGGCGGCTCTGCGCGTCGACGACCCCGCCCTGCTGCACTACCGCTCCGGCGCCTTCTTCGTACAGCGGTGCCGCCGGGTGATCGGCCTCGACCCGATCCGGGACGTGCTGCTCGGTGTCGTCGCCGCGGCCGCCGATCCCATCTCCGGTGGCCGGCACAAGGTCTTCGGCAGCAAGCAGGCCGCGATCATCCCGCAGACCTCGACGATCGCCTCGCACCTACCGCGCGCCGTCGGTCTGGCCTTCGCGCTGGATCGGGCCGCGCGCCAGGAGGTGGCGTGCCCGTGGCCGGCCGACGCGGTGGTGGTGTGCAGTTTCGGTGACGCCTCGGCCAACCATTCCACCGCGGCGGGGGCGATCAACGCCGCCGTGCACGCGTCGCACCAGGGCGTGCCGATGCCGATCGTGTTCGTCTGCGAGGACAACGGTCTGGGCATCAGCGTGCCGACACCGCCGGACTGGATCGAACGCGACTACGGTCCCCGGCCGGGCCTGACCTACCTCGCCGCCGACGGCTGCGAGCTGCCCGACGTCCTCGGTGCCGCCGACGACGCGGTGCATCTCGCGCGGACCTGGCGGGTGCCGGTCTTCCTGCACCTGCGCACGGTGCGGCTGGGCGGGCACGCGGGCTCCGATGTCGAGGCGGCCTATCGCGGCCCGGCCGAGATCGCCGCCGACCTGGCCCGCGATCCGCTGCTCGGCACCGCCCGCTACCTGGTGTCCGCCGGGATCGCCGACACCGCCGACCTGCTGGCCCGCTACGACCGCGTCGGCGGGGTCGTGCGGGAGACGGCCGAGAAGGTGGTGCGCGAACCCCGCCTGAGCTCGGCGGGCGCGGTCACCGCGCCGCTGGCGCCCGCCACCCCCGACGCGGTCCGGGCCGATGTGCTGCGGGGCCACGCCGATTCACCGGTGCCACCGATGACGCTGGCCCAATCGATCAACCACACCCTGGGCGAACTGCTGGCCCGTGATCGCGACGTGCTGGTCTTCGGCGAGGACGTCGGTCGCAAGGGCGGGGTCTACGGCGTCACCAAGGGGCTGCGCAAACGGTTCGGCGCGCGCCGGGTCTTCGACACGTTGCTCGACGAACAGAGCATCCTCGGGACCGCGCTGGGCACCGCGCTGGCGGGCTTCGTGCCCATTCCGGAGATCCAGTACCTGGCCTATGTCCACAATGCCGCCGATCAGATCCGGGGTGAGGCGGCGACGCTGTCGTTCTTCTCGAAGGGGCAGTACCGCAATCCGATGGTGGTACGGATCGCGGGGCTCGCCTATCAGAAGGGCTTCGGCGGCCACTTCCACAACGACGATTCCCTGGCGGCGCTGCGGGACATCCCCGGCGTCGTGCTGGCCGTACCCGCCCGCGCCGACGACGCGGCGGCGATGCTGCGGACCTGTGTCGCCGCCGCCAGGGTCGACGGCCGCGTATGCCTGTTCGTCGAGCCGATCGCGCTGTACCACACCCGGGATCTGCATCCCGGCGACGAATCCTGGCTCGCCGCACCGACATCCGACCATGTCCCGATCGGCCGCGCCCGCGGCTACGGGGAAGGCACCGATCTCACCGTGGTCACCTTCGGCAACGGGGTGCCGATGAGCCTCCGTTCCGCGGATCGGCTGGCCGCGCAGGGGATCCGGGTGCGGGTCCTGGATCTGCGCTGGCTCAATCCGCTCCCGGTCGCCGACCTACTCCACCACGCCGAGGCGAGCGGACGCGTGCTCGTCGCCGACGAGACCCGCCGCAGCGGCGGGGTGTCGGAATCGGTGTTCGCGGCCCTCGTCGACGCGGGATTCCAGGGCACGCTCGCCCGCGTCACCAGCGCGGACAGCTTCGTTCCACTCGGCCCGGCGGCGGACACGGTCCTGCTGAGCGAGGACGCCATCGAGGCCGCGGCACAGCGGGTCGTCTGGTCGGTGCGCTGACGACCTCGGCGCAGACGAAAACCTGCCGTCACGCGGTGCGTGGCGGCAGGGTCGAGCGCGGAGTTCGGGCGAACTCAGGCGAACTTGATCTCCAGGCCGATGCCGAGGATCGCGATCAGCCAGACCAGGCCGACGAAGATCGTGATGCGGTCGAGGTTCTTCTCGACCACGGTGGAGCCGGACAGGCTCGACTGGACGCCGCCACCGAACAGGCTGGACAAGCCGCCGCCCTTGGCGCGGTGCAGCAGCACCAGCAGCACCAACAGCACGCTGGTGATCACAAGGAGGATATCGAGGAACAGCGACATGGCGACCATCCTATGGGGTCGACGGGCGGTGGGTCTAACCAGGCTCGACCGCGACCAGGTGGGAGACCGTCTGCGCCCCGGCCGACCAGCCCGCGACCATCAGCTCGATCTCCTCGTCGCGCGCGGTCAGGCGGACCCGATGCTGGTGCATGTGCTCGGCCCACGACCGCACGACGAACGCCTCGACGAATCGGTCGACGGTGCCGACATCTCGGTAGAGCCGCCATTCCATCGCCCCGGTGCGCTGGCGGGACCGCCCGACCAGCGCCATCGACTCGGTGAACACCGCGACGTCCTCGGGCGGCACGTCGTAGCCGCGCATCACCAGGACCGGGCCGTCCTCCGGGTCGGGTTCGACGACGAGCTGCGGTTCCGGCCAGAAGGCCGCCGGGGAGAGGTCGATCTCCTCCACGTTGTGCCGGATCGGCCACCACACCGTGCTCACCGCGCAGCAGGCCAGCAGGACCGCCGCGATCAGCAGCGCCGCCACCGCACCGTACGCGCCGGCGACCAGGCCCCACAGCAGTGAGCCGATGGCCTGCCCACCCATGAACACCAGCATGTACACCGACAGCCCGCGGGCCCGCACCCAGGCGGGCAACAGCAGCTGCATCGTCGAGTTCAGCGTCGACATCGCCAGCAGCCAGGCCAGCCCCGCCCCGATCAGCAGGATCAGCACGACCGGCACGCTGGGCACCAGCGCGGTCGCCACCGCGCCGAGTCCGAACAGCACCGCCGCCAGCGCGAGCCGCTGGGTGGGCGTGAACAGCACCCGCAGCCGGGACAGCGCCAGCGCGCCGCAGACGGCGCCGAGTCCGAGCGCGCCGAGCAGCAAACCGTAGCCGTCGGAGGCCAGGCCCAGCCGATCGTGCGCGATCACCGGCAGCAGCGACCACACCGCGCTCGCCGGCGCGATGAACAGGATGGCGCGAAAGAGCACCCGCCGGATCGCGGGCGCCGCGCGGATGAACCGGGTGCCCGCCTGCAGCGCCGCGAGCGGACGTTCGCTGGGCAGGATGCGCGGCCGCGTCGGCCACGTCGACATCAGCAGCACCACGACGATGCCGACGAACGAGACGGTGTTGAACCCGAAGACCACTGTCGGCCCGGCGATCGAGACGATCACACCGGCCACCGCGGGCCCCACCGCGCGGCCGATATTGACGCTCATGCTGCCCAGCGCCGCCGCGGAGGTGATCTGGTCGCGCGGCACCAGCTCGGGCTGGATCGCCTGCCAGGCGGGCGCGGTGAGCGCCTGTCCACAGCCGAGCAGGAACAGCAGGGTCAGCAGGACCGCGGGCGTCGTGTGTCCGGTCGCGGTGGACACGGTGAGGGTCAGCGAGGCCAGCGCCATGCCGGTCTGCGCACCGATCAGCAGTCTGCGCCGGTCGACCAGATCGGCGAGCACCCCGGACGGGATGGACAGCAGCATCACCGGCAGCGCGAGCGCGGTCTGCACGAACGACACCAGGGCCGCCGCGTTCGGCGCGTCGACCAGGATCCACTGCGCGCCGACCGTCTGCATCCAGGTGCCCAGATTCGACACCAGCTGCGCGATCCACAGCGCCCGGTACACCGGCGACCGCAACGGCGCCCACGTCGACACCGGTTCGGCCGCCACGCTGCTCACCCGCCGAGCATATCCCTGGCGAACGGCCGGGAACGGGTGCGCAACGGTGCGCGACCCGGTGCGGTCGGACGACGGATTCGCCGCACCCCGAGACGTACGATGGGCGACATGTCGGCAACACTGATCCGTCTCGCCGCGCTCTGTGTGCTCGCCACCGCCGCGGCCACGGCCTGTTCGTCCGCCGAGGAGCCGAAGGCACCCGACGACACGGCCACCCCGATGGGACACACGTATATCTCCACCGAGGTCGACGGCGACACGATCCCCGGCGGCGGCCCGATGACGCTGACCTTCGCCGACGGCCGTATCTCGGCGAACTCCGGCTGCAACACCAGCAGCGGCACCGTCGACCTGAGCGACCACGTCCTGCGCACGTCCCCGCTGGCGGGCACCATGATGGCGTGCGCCGGCGAGCGCGGCCGCGCCGACGCCTGGCAGAACACTTTCCTGGAGTCCGCCCCCACCTGGCGCCTCGACGGCGACAAACTGACACTGACCGGCACGTCGGTCACCGTCCATCTCACCGACAAGAAGATCGTCACCCCGGACAAGCCGCTGACCGGCACCACCTGGGTGGTCACCACGCTGATCACGCCGCAGGGACAGGTCCGCTCCACCACCCTCGACGAAGTGAGCCCGAACCTGACGATCGGCGAGGGCGGCACCGTCAACGGCATGGCCGGCTGCAACCGGATGACCGGCACGGCCGGCGTCGGCCCCGGCGACGCGGTGAACTTCGCGATCGCCACCACCAAGATGATGTGCGCGCCGGAGGTCATGGAGGTCGAGAGCAGCGTGCTCCGCGCCCTCGACGGCCGCACGACCGCCACCATCGACGGCGACACCCTCACCCTGCGCAACGACAACGGCAACGGCCTGGTCCTGCACGCGCAGTAGCGGCGAACGACACAGGGCCGGAAACCTCGTCGGTTTCCGGCCCTGCGCGTAGCTCTACCCGATCAGGGCAGCGGCCCACCCGCGGCGATCGCCGACAGGGTGGCGAACTCGTCCGCCTTGAGCGAAGCGCCGCCGACCAGCGCGCCGTCGATGTCGGCCTGACCGACCAGCTCGCCGACGTTCTTGGCGTTGACCGAACCGCCGTAGAGCACGCGGACACCCGCGGCGACCTCCGGCGAGGCCAGCTCGGCCAGTTCGGCCCGGATCGCGCCACAGACTTCCTGCGCGTCCGCCGCCGAAGCGACCTTGCCCGTACCGATCGCCCAGACCGGCTCGTAGGCGATGACGACCTGCGAGATCTGCTCGGCCGTCAGGCCTTTCAGCGAACCGCGCAGCTGCTCGAGGTTGTACTCGACGTGCGTGCCCGCCTCGCGGATGCCCAGACCCTCACCGATGCAGACGATCGGGGTGATCTCGTTCTTCAGCGCCTGCTTGGCCTTGGCCAGCACGGTCGCGTCGTCCTCGTTGTGGTACTGACGACGCTCCGAGTGCCCGACCACCACGAAGGTGCAACCCAGCTTGGCCAGCATCGACCCGCTGATCTCACCGGTGTAGGCGCCCGAGTCGTGCACCGACACGTCCTGCGCGCCGTAGGTGAGCAGGAGCTTGTCGCCCTCGACCACCGACTGCACACTGCGCAGGTCGGTGAACGGCGGGATCACCGACACGTCGACCTTGGCGAAGTACTTCTCCGGCAGCGCGAAGGCCACCTTCTGCACCAGCGCGATGGCCTCGAGGTGGTTGAGGTTCATCTTCCAGTTGCCCGCGATGAGCGGCTTACGTGCCATCGCTCAGCCCTCCAGCACCGAAATACCGGGCAGCTCTTTGCCTTCCAGATATTCCAGGGACGCGCCGCCACCGGTGGAGATGTGCGAGAAGCCGTCGTCGGGCAGGCCGAGCGTGCGCACGGCGGCCGCCGAGTCGCCGCCGCCCACCACGGTGAACGCGCCCTTGCCGGTCGCGGTCACGATGGCCTCGGCCACCCCGCGGGTGCCCGCGGCGAACTTCTCGAACTCGAACACGCCCATCGGGCCGTTCCAGAACACCGTCTTCGCCTCGGTCAGCAGCGCGGCGAACCGGGCCACCGACTCGGGGCCGATGTCCAGGCCCATCCAGCCGTCGGGGATCTCGGTCGAGGCGACGGTCTTCGCATCGGCGTCGGCGGCGAACTTGTCGGCCGCGACGATGTCGACCGGCAGGTGCAGCACGTCGCCGAAGCGCTCGAGCAGATCCTTGCAGGTGTCGATCATCTCTTCCTGCAGCAGCGAGGTGCCCACCGAAAGGCCCTGTGCGGCAAGGAAGGTGAAGCACATGCCGCCGCCGATCACCAGGGTGTCGACCTTGGGGGCCAGCGCCTCGATGACCGCGAGCTTGTCGGAGACCTTGGAGCCGCCGAGCACCACGGCGTAGGGACGAGCCGGGTCCTGGGTGAGCTTCTGCAGCACCTCGACCTCGGCCGCCACCAGCGTGCCCGCGTAGTGCGGCAGTTGCTGGGCGACGTCGTAGACCGAGGCCTGCTTGCGGTGCACCACACCGAAACCGTCGGAGACGAACGCGCCGTCGTCGCCGACCAGCTCGACATAGGCGGCCGCCAGCTTCGCCCGCTCGGCGTCGTCCTTGCTGGTCTCGCGCGCGTCGAAACGCACGTTCTCCAGCAGCAGCACGTCGCCGTCGGTGAGGCCTTCCGAACGCGAGAGCGCGTCGTAGCCCACCACGTCACCGGCCAGCTGGACGTTGCGGCCCAGCAGCTCCGCCAGCTTCACGGCCACGGGGGCCAGCGAGTACTTGGCGTCCGGCTCGCCCTTGGGGCGGCCCAGGTGGGCCATGACGACCACCTTGGCGCCGGCCTCGACCAGCGCCTGGATGGTCGGCACCGAGGCGATGATGCGGCCCGGGTCGGTGATCTGTCCGTTGTCGTCGAGGGGGACGTTCAGGTCGGAGCGCACGAGCACGCCCCGGCCCTCGACACCCTCGGCCAGGAGATCCTGCAGTGTCTGAACAGTCATCGCGGTCAGAGCGACTTGCCGACGAGACCGATGAGGTCGGCGAGGCGGTTGGAGTAGCCCCACTCGTTGTCGTACCAGGACACGACCTTGACCTCGTTGCCGATGACCTTGGTCAGCGGGGCGTCGTAGATCGAGGAGTGCGGGTCGGTGACGATGTCGCTGGACACGATCGGGTCCACGTTGTACTTCAGGATGCCCTGCAGCGGGCCCTCGGCGGCAGCCTTCATCGCGGCGTTGATCTCGTCGATGGTGGCCGGCTTCGCCAGGGTCGCGGTCAGGTCGGTGACCGAGCCCGTCGGGACCGGAACGCGCAGCGCGTAGCCGTCGAGCTTGCCCTGCAGCTCGGGAAGCACCAGGCCGATGGCCTTGGCCGCGCCGGTGCCGGTGGGCACGATGTTCAGGGCCGCGGCGCGGGCGCGACGCAGGTCCTTGTGCGGCGCGTCCTGCAGGTTCTGGTCCTGGGTGTACGCGTGGATGGTGGTCATCAGGCCCTGCACGATGCCGAACTCGTCGTTGAGGACCTTGGCGATGGGGCCGAGGCAGTTGGTGGTGCACGAGGCGTTGGAGATGATGTTCTGGCTGCCGTCGTACTTGTCGTCGTTGACGCCCATCACGATGGTGATGTCCTCGCCGGAGGCCGGCGCGGAGATGATGACCTTCTTGGCGCCCGCGGACAGGTGGCCCTTGGCCTTGGCGGCGTCGGTGAAGATGCCGGTCGACTCCACGACGATGTCGACACCCAGGTCACCCCACGGCAGCGCCGACGGGCCCTCCTTGATGGCCAGCGCCTTGATGCGCTGCTCGCCCACGACGATCACGTCACCGTCGACGGAGACGTCCTGCGGCAGCCGCCCCAGGATGGAGTCGTACTTCAGCAGCGTGGCGAGGGTGTTGATGTCGGTGAGGTCGTTGACCGCGACGATCTCGATATCGGTCTTGCCGACAGCCTTCAGCGCCTCCACCGCACGGAAGAAGTTACGTCCGATACGACCGAAGCCGTTGATACCTACCCGGACAGTCACGTTATCGCTCCTCAGCTTTCAAGCGGATTCATTCCGACGGGAACCACAGTAGTAGCCGACACCGGCTTCACGACAGCCACCTGCGATTTGTGAGGTTCCCGGCCCCCTGCCTGCGGGAACCACAGAATAGAGGGCAGAGCGGTCATGTATGACCGCTCTGCCCTAAACGTCGGATTCGCCACAGCGCACAGCGAATGCCCGGGTTACGCGTCGTCGAGCAGCTCCGCCGTCACCGCCGACTCGGTGTCGGGAATACCCAGGTCCTTGGCCCGCCGATCGGCCATCGACAGCAGGCGCCGGATCCGGCCCGCCACCGCGTCTTTCGTCATCGGCGGCTCGGCCAGCTGCCCCAGCTCCTCGAGCGAGGCCTGCCGGTGCTGGACCCGCAGCCTGCCCGCGGCGGCCAGATGGTCGGGCACGTCGTCGGCGAGGATCTCCAGCGCCCGCTCCACCCGCGCGGCCGCGGCGACGGCCGCCCGCGCCGAGCGGCGCAGGTTGGCGTCGTCGAAGTTGGCGAGCCGGTTCGCGGTCGCCCTGACCTCGCGGCGCATCCGGCGCTCTTCCCAGGTGAGCCTGGTGTCCTGCGCGCCCATCCGGGTGAGCAGGGCGCCGATCGCCTCGCCGTCGCGCACCACGACTCGGTCGGTGCCGCGCACCTCACGAGCCTTGGCGGTGATGCCGAGCCGACGAGCCGCACCGACCAGGGCCAGCGCGGCCTCCGGGCCGGGGCAGCTCACCTCGAGCGCCGAGGACCGGCCCGGCTCGGTCAGCGAGCCGTGCGCGAGAAACGCTCCGCGCCAGGCCGCTTCGGCGTCGCCGATACTGCCGCCCACCACCTGGGCGGGCAGGCCGCGAACCGGGCGTCCGCGCACGTCGAGCAAACCGGTCTGGCGGGCCAGCGCCTCACCCTCCTTCGACACCCGCACCACGTAGCGGGAGGTCTTGCGCAACCCTCCCGCGCCGAGCACGTGCACGTCGGAGCCGTACCCGTAGAGCTCGAAGATCTCCCGGCGCAGTCGCCGCGCGATGGAACCCATGTCCACCTCGGCCTCGACGATCACCCGGCCCCCGACGATGTGCAGACCGCCCGCAAATCGCAGCAGGGCCGACAATTCCGCCTTGCGCGAGCTGACCTGCGACACCACGAGCCTGCTCAGCTCGTCCTTCACCTCGGCTGTCATCGCCACGAGACGCGCTCCTTTCCCACCGACCCGGAACGCACATCCGATCCCGTGTGCCGTCCCTCGACTCGAAGCCCTGCCAGTTGCGGCCGCGGCGCCCGGATCAGCTGATCCAGTGCGGCGGCAAGTTTTCCGGGATGATGCCGATCCGTTCCCGGCTCGGCGACATCGCAGAACGTTACCCGTGCGCGCAACTGTTCGGCGGCTCTTGCCACATGTTCCCGTTGCCGCCCCTCGGGCACCGACGCCGAGTCGACGAGCACCTCGTCGACCGCGAAATCCGGTGCGTGCTGGGACAATACATGCAGGTGACGTTCGGCGGAAAAGCCGGCCGTCTCGCCCGGCTCGGCGGCCAGGTTCAACACGAGCACCTTGCGTGCCCTGGTGTGTACCAGCGCGTCGTGCAGTTGCGGCACCAGCACATGCGGGATGACGCTGGTGAACCATGAACCCGGGCCCAGCACAACGACATCCGCGTGCTCGATGGCCGAGGTGGCCTCGGGGCTGGCAGGCGGATCGGACGGAATCAGCCGCACCCGCCGGACCTTACCCGGCGTGGTCGCCACCGCAACCTGGCCCCGCACACTGCGCCCGATCCGCGGATCCGATTCCAGGCCCGAGACTTCGGCCTCGATGTCGAGCGGAACCGGCGACATCGGCAGCACCCGGCCGGTGATCCGCAGCAGTCTGCCCACCTCGTCGAGTGCGGCCACCGGATCACCGAGGACATCGGTGAGGCCGGCCAGGATCAGATTGCCCACCGAATGGCCTGCCAGCGCGCCGGTGCCGCCGAAGCGGTGCTGCACCGTCGTCGTCCACACGCCGTCGGCGTCCTCGGACAGCGCGGCCAGCGCCATCCGCAGGTCGCCCGGCGGCAGCATGCCCAGTTCGCCGCGCAGCCTGCCCGAAGACCCGCCGTCGTCGGCCACCGTGACGACCGCGGTGATCCGCCTGGTCAGCCTGCGGACCGCCGTCAGGGTCGCGTAGAGCCCGTGTCCGCCGCCCAGCGCGACGACGGCTGGGTCGGCTTCCCATCCGCTCATTCGCGCCCCAGATCCCGGTGCACGACGCGGACGACGTCCACGGCCGCGTGCCCGGTATCGGCGCCGATGCGCTCACCGAGTGCCTCGGCGATCGCGACGCTGCGATGCTTGCCGCCGGTGCACCCCACTGCCACCGTCATGTATCGCTTCCCCTCTTGGCGGTATCCGGTCGTGGTCAGGTCGACGAGATGGTGGCAGGTCTGCAGGTAGTCCTGCGCACCCGGCCTCGACAACACGTAGTCGCTGACCACCGATTCCTGACCCGTGTGTTCCCGCAGTTCGGGAATCCAATGCGGGTTGGGCAGGAATCGAACATCCAACACCATGTCGGCGTCGAGTGGAACACCGTACTTGAACCCGAACGACTGCACGGTCAGTTGCAGCGCGGCGGGCGCGCCCGCGCCGTAGACCTCCTCCAGCTTGCGGTGCAGCTGGTGGATCGACAGCTCGGTGGTGTCGATGACGACATCGGCCGCCGCCTTGACCGCCGCGAGCCGGACCCGCTCGGCGGTCAGACCGGCCGAAAGGGTGCCGTCGGGGCTGTCGCTCTGTAGTGGATGCCTGCGCCGGGCGAAACCGAATCGCCGGATCAGCACGTCGTCGGAGGCCTCGAGGAACAGCACTCGTGTCCGGATGCCCGCCGAGCGCAGTTGCTCGGTGACACCGGAGAGGTCACCGGTGAAGAAACGGCTGCGCACGTCCATGACCAGCGCCAGACGCCGGATCGGTGGTTCGGCGGCGGCGCCCAGCTCGATCATCCGCCCGATCAGTTCGGGCGGCAGGTTGTCGGTGACGTACCAGCCGAGATCCTCCAATACGCGCGCGGCGGTGCCGCGGCCCGCGCCGGACAAGCCGGTCACGATGACCACTTCTACTGGTTGCTGTGTATCGGAGACCGCCCCGGCCTGTCCGGGTACCGCCCCCGCATTATTGTTCGATTCGACGCGTGTCATGTCCTACCGGATCCGTTTCTGGGTGCCTTTCGATCATCCCGCACCGGTTCGGGTATCGGGCGCAGACACACAACGTACGGCACTCGCAATGTTGCGTCCTGCGATCCGCCCCTCCTCGGCTACGGGCTGTTCAGCGCTTCCAGCACTGCTTTCGCCGTGGAGACCCCGATGCCGGGCACCGATGTGATCTCGTCGACAGTCGCGTCCTTGATCCGGGCGACCGAACCGAAGTGGGTGACCAGCGCGGTCCGCCTCGCCTCACCGAGTCCCTTCACCGAGTCCAGCGCCGAGGCCGTCATCCGGCGCGAGCGCTTGCTGCGGTGGAAGGTGATCGCGAAGCGGTGCGCCTCGTCGCGCACGCGTTGCAGCAGGTAGAGCGCCTCGCTGTTGCGCGGCATGATCACCGGGTCGGGTTCGCCCGGCACCCACACCTCTTCGAGGCGCTTGGCCAGGCCGATCACCGCGACATCGGTGATGCCGAGTTCGTCGAGCACCTCGGCGGCCGCGGCGACCTGCGGCGCGCCACCGTCGACGACGTAGAGGTTCGGCGGATAGGCGAAGCGGCGCGGCTTACCGGTGGTCGGATCGACCCCGGGGCGCGAGGTCGGCTCGTCGGCGTCGTCGACCTCGACGTCGACGGCCTGCTGCCGGTCCTTGGCGAGCCGGGCGAAGCGGCGCCGGGTCACCTCGGCGATGCTGCCGACGTCATCGGAGCGGCCGTCGCCCGCCGCCTCCTTGATCGCGTAGTGCCGGTAGTCGGACTTGCGGGCCAGCCCGTCCTCGAAGACCACCAGCGAGGCGACGACATCGGTGCCCTGCACGTGACTGATGTCGACGCACTCGATCCGCAGGGGCGCGCTGTCGAGATCGAGGAAATCCTGGATATCTTGCAGCGCTTGGGATCTGGAGGTCAGATCGCCCGCGCGCTTGAGTTTGTGCTGGGCCAGCGCCTCGCCCGCGTTGCGCTGCACGGTCTCGGCCAGCGCCTTCTTGTCACCGCGCTGCGGCACGCGCAGCGAGACGGCCGAGCCGCGCAGCCTGCTCAGCCAGTCCTGGATCTCCTCGGCGTCGGCGGGCAGTTCGGGGACCAGCACCTCGCGCGGCACCACCACCACGTCGCCGTCGGCGTTCTGGTCGGCCAGCGCGGCCTGCTCGCCGTAGAACTGGGTGAGGAACTGCTCGACCAGCGCCGCGAGTTCGGTGCCGGACTCGGCGACATCGAGCGCGTCACCGGACTTGTCGACCACCCAGCCGCGCTGGCCGCGCACCCGCCCGTCGCGGACGTGGAAGATCTGGACGGCGGCTTCGAGTTCGTCGGTGGCGAAGGCGATCACGTCGGCGTCGGTGCCGCTGCCGAGGACCACGGCCTGCTTCTCCAGCGCGCGCCGCAGCGCCTGCACGTCGTCGCGCAGCCGGGCCGCGGTCTCGAAGTCCAGGTCGTCGGCGGCCTCGTGCATACGCCGTTCCAGCGCGCGCACCATCTTGTCGGTCTTGCCGGAGAGGAAGTCACAGAAGTCGTCGACGATCTGGCGGTGCTCGCCGGCGGTGACCCGACCGACGCACGGCGCCGAGCACTTGTCGATGTAGCCGAGCAGGCAGGGTCGCCCGATCTGGTTGTGCCGCTTGAAGACTCCGTTGGAACAGGTGCGCGCGGGGAACACGCGCAGCAGCAGGTCGAGGGTCTCGCGGATCGCCCAGGCGTGGGCGTAGGGACCGAAGTAGCGCACGCCCTTCTTGCGCGCGCCGCGGTAGACGAACAGCCGCGGATACTCCTCGTCGAGCGTCACCGCGAGCACCGGATAGGTCTTGTCGTCGCGGTAGCGGACGTTGAACCGCGGATCGAATTCCTTGATCCAGTTGTACTCGAGCTGCAGGGCCTCCACCTCGGTGGACACCACGGTCCACTCGACGCTCGCGGCCGTGGTCACCATCTGCCTGGTCCGCGGGTGCAGCGAGTACACGTCGGCGAAGTAGGAGTTCAACCGGCTCCGCAGGCTCTTGGCCTTGCCGACGTAGACGACGCGCCCGTGCACGTCCCGGAACTTGTAGACACCGGGTTCGACGGGAATGGTGCCCGGCGCCGGCCGGTACGTCGCGGGATCTGCCACCCATCCAGCCTAGCGAGCGCGTCCGACAGACCGGCACCGCCGACCGCGCACCGGCGGTGGGCCTGCCGGGCGCACGCGCTGTGTAGCGTGGAGGCCCGGACTCCGTGCCGGAAAGGACCTTCGATGACCAACGCGCCCACCCTCCCCGCCGACGACCTGTTCGACGACGAGGCGACCCCGGCCGGGGTGATGCCGGGCAGCGTGCGCGGTGCCCGGTTGATCGCCTGCGTCGCGACGCTGGTCGGCATCGTGCTGATCGCGGTCACTGTCGCGCTCGGCACCCACGGTTCACTCGGCGTCCTGATCGCGGGCTACCTGCCGACGTTCGCGCTGGTCCCGTTGGCGGTGCTGTTCGGACGCGGCGGCGACCTCGTCAGAAAGGCCGCGATCGGCGTCGCCGGGCTGGCCGGGCTGGTCTCGTGCACCGGGATCCTCACCGGGCTCCCACCGGGTGCGGTCGGCATCGTCGCCAACGGCGCGATCGTCGCCCTGCTGCTGCGTCCCACGGCCTCGGCCTGGTTCACCCGCGAGCGCTGAGCGGACGCGCGCTCCCGGTGACCGTCGTACCGCGGTGGTTCGCCGGCCCCGCCCCGATCAGGTGGTCGCGGCGCCGTCGAGACCGATGCCGTGGGCGCTGAGCGCCGCGATCAGGGCGCGCGGACGGTCAGCGGTCGGCAGTGGCTCGACGAGGGCGAACCGCGCGCCCAGCGCGGCGGCGCCGCCGTCGGCCTCGGCGCTGTCGCCGATCATCAGCACCCGTTCCGGGTCGACGCCGAGCCGGTCGGTGGCGTCGCGGAAGATCGCGGCGTTCGGCTTGATCGCGCCGACCTCGTAGGACAGCGTCATCGCGCCGACCAGTGCGTCCCAGCCGTGTTTCGCGAAGGCGGGGCGGATGTCGAAGGCGATATTGCTGACGATGCCGATCGGAATGCCCTGGGCGGACAGGGCTTCCAGCACGAGGCCGGTGTCGGGGTACGGGGTCCACGCCAGCGGGTCGATGAGGCGGTCGTACAGGCGCGTGGCCTGGGTGTCGGGGACACCGGAGCCGCGCAGCACCTCGAGGTAGGCGTGCCGGTGCAGGGCCGGGTCGAGATCGCGGTGGTCCCAGGCATGCTGACCCGCCGCGTCGAAGGTCATGAACTGCTCGACGGGGGCCGTCATCCGGCGCAGCACTTCGGCTTTCGCGGCGACGTCGAACGGGGTGCCGTCGTCGCCGATCAGCTCGTCGGCCCAGGTCCGATCGTCCTCCAGGCGGAAGACCGTGCCGGAGAAGTCGAACAGCACCGCGTCGATGTCCATGTCGCCAGGGTAGCGAGCCCGCGACCGGTCGCCGGGCGGAAACTGCTTCGTCAACCGAACATTCGCGTGCCCGTCACCGGGAAATAATCGGCCGGGCCGGGCCGCGCGGGGTTACGCTGCCAGGATGACGCCAAGGCGACGGACGTGGATCGGGGCCGCGGCGGCCGGACTTCTCACGGTGGGTCTGCTGACGGGCTGCTCGTCCGAGGACTCCGCGGCAGCCGAGTGCACGAGTACGCCGAACGGTACGCCCGTCTCGGCCGCTCCGGCGACGAACGCCCCGACCACGCAGAACCTCAGCACGAACCCGGAGATCGCGTCGGGCTACCGCTCGGGCATGACCGCGGTGCGCACCCGCACCTACGCGGTCTCCACCGCGAACCCGCTGGCCACCGAGGCCGCGTGCCGGGTACTGCGGGACGGCGGCACCGCTGCCGACGCGCTGGTCACCGCACAGGCGGTGCTCGGGCTGGTCGAGCCGCAGGCCTCCGGCATCGGCGGTGGCGCGTTCCTGGTGCACTACGACGCGAAGTCACGCACCGTCGAGGCCTACGACGGCCGCGAGACCGCGCCCGCCGCGGCCACCGAGAACTACCTGCGCTGGGTCAGCGACACCGACCGCACCGAACCGGCCCCGAACACCCGGGCCAGCGGACGCTCGATCGGAGTGCCCGGGGTGCTGCGGATGCTCGAACTCGCCCATCGCGACCACGGGCTGACCGCGTGGAAGGAACTGTTCGACCCGGCGATCAGCCTGGCCGACAGCGGTTTCGAGATCAGTCCCCGGCTGGCGGGCCAGATCGCCGAGTCGGCCAAGGACCTGGCCGCCGACGAGGACGCCCGCGGGTACTTCCTCGAGGCGGACGGCTCGCCGAAGAAGTCCGGCACCGTCCTGACCAACCCGGCCCTGGCCAAGACGCTGTCCGCGATCGCGGGCGACGGCGCGCAGGCGTTCTACAGCGGCGCCATCGCCCAGGACATCGTCGAGGCGGCGGGCAGCACCGCGGGCGGGCGTACGCCCAGCCTGCTGACCGCCGGCGATCTGGCCGGGTACCAGGCCAAGAAGCGCACCGCGCTGTGCACCGGCTACCGCAAGTTCGAGCTGTGCGGCATGCCCGCGCCGTCCTCCGGCGGCAGCACCGTCGCCGCCACGCTGGGCATCCTGGCCAACTTCGACATCCCGTCGTTGCGCCCCCAGGACCTCGACGCCGACGGCGGTCGGCCCGACGCGCAGGCCGTGCACCTGATCTCCGAGGCCGAGCGGCTCGCCTACGCCGACCGCAACAAGTACGTCGCCGACCCGGATTTCGTTCCACTGCCGGGCAATTCGGTGCTCTCGCTGGTGCATCCGCAGTACCTCAAACAGCGGTCCACCTTGATCGACCCGCAGCGCAGTATGGGCACCGCGAAGCCGGGCGACCTCGGGCCGGTCCCGCTGGGCAACGGCCCGCAGCCGCCCGAGCACGGCACCAGCCACATCTCCGTCGTCGACAAGTACGGTAACGCCGCCGCCATGACCACCACGGTCGAGTCGGCGTTCGGTTCGTTCCACTTCGTCGACGGTTTCGTGCTCAACAACCAGCTCACCGATTTCGCCGCCGACCCGCTCGACCCGGACGGCACCCCGGTGGCCAACCGCCTGCAGCCCGGCAAGCGCCCGCGCAGTTCGATGGCGCCCACCCTGGTCTTCGACCGCGACGACGCGGGCAACCGCGGCGACCTCACCTTGGTCACCGGGTCCCCCGGCGGCTCGGTGATCATCCAGTTCGTGGTGAAGACCCTGATCAACACCCTGGACTGGGGCCTGGACCCCCAGCAGGCGGTCTCGGGCGTCTCCTTCGGCGCGGGCAACACCCCGGTCACCGGCATCGGCGGCGAACACCCCGCCATCGACGCCACCGACAACGGCGACCACGACCCCCTCGTCCAGCGCCTGCGCGCGATGGGCCACCAGGTCTCGGTAGCACCGCAATCGAGCGGCCTGAGCGCCCTGCAACGGGACGGCAAGGACGGCTGGATCGGCGGCGCCGACCCCCGCCGCGAAGGCGCCGTCCTCGGCGACACCCGCTAAGGCCGCGCCCCCATCGGATACAGCTCGACCTCGGCCACCCGCACCGGGTCGGTCACCCGGAAGCCGAACCGCTCGTAGAACGGCACGTTCGACGCCCGGGTCGCCACCAGGAACGCAGGCCCGGCGGCGCTGTCCATGCGCCGCCGGATCAGCTCGGCCGCGTGCCCACGACCCTGCCGATCCGGGCGGGTGCCGATGGTCGCGAGATACAGGTGCGGCTCGTGCGGCCGGGTGCCGTCGATACTGCGCAGCGCGGGCAGCGCCTTGGGCAGGCTCCGGCCGAGGGCACGCAGCAGCGTGATCCGCTTGGCGAGGGTCGACTCCACCCCGGGCGGCTCCCACATCGCGACGGCGGCGACGGAGCCGTCGTCGGCGTAGGCGAGGTCGACCGCGCCGTGCCGGCGACGGGAGGCCAGACGCGATTCCCACAGCAGCGGCAACGCTTTTCGGCGGCGTGCCGGGTCCGGCCAGACGTAGCTCATCAGTGGATCGTCGGCGAAGGCGGCGGCCAGGACCTGCGCGGGCGTCATGCCCGCGAGACTACCGAGCCGGGTCGGTGCCGGGTGCGGCGTACTTGGCGCCGAGTTCGCGGAGGCGTTCGATGGCGTCGGCGGCGTGGGACTTGTCGTTGGAGCGGATCGCGAGCATGGGGACGTAGTCGTCGTCGGCCAGTTCGAGGCGGGCCCAGGACTTGCGGTCGGGGAAGGACGCGCCACGGATGTAGGACCAGGGGTACTCGTGGTCACCGAGGATGTTGCGGACCGAGACGCCCGCGGCGCCCGCGCGCACCCGGGGACGGGTGAGCAGCAGGACCGCGGCCGCGCCCAGCACGCCGATCAGGATCATCGCGATCTGGTCGGCGAAGCGAAAGTTCACACCGGTCGAGCCGGTGCGCAGCAGCAGACCGCCGAAGGTGAAGAAGACCAGGATGACGATCGCGACGACCACCGAGGTCCGGATCGCCCGGCGCGGACGGACCTCGAACTCCCAGGCCGACTCCGGTTCGGGGGCACCCGAGCCGCGCCGCCAGGTCCGCACCACCGGCACGGTCACGCCGATCGCAGCGCGCGCAGGGTGAGCGCGGCGTCGAGGGCGGCGGCACAGGCCTGCTCACCCTTGTCCTCCGCCGAACCGGGCAGCCCGGCGCGGTCGCGCGCCTGCTCCTCGTCGTTGGTGGTCAGCACACCGTTGGTGACGGGAGTGGCCGCGTCCAGCGACACCCGGGTCAGGCCCGCGGTCACCGCGTCACACACGTACTCGAAATGCGGTGTGCCACCACGGATCACCACGCCCAGCGCGACGACGGCGTCGTGCGTGCGGGCCAGTTCCTGGGCGACCACCGGCAGTTCCATCGCACCGGCGCAGCGCACCACGGTCACCTGCTCGACGCCGGCTTCCTTCGCGACCCGCTGCGCGTTGGCGACGAGGGTGTCGCAGATCTCGGTGTGCCAGCGCGAGGCGACGATGCCGAGCTTGAGGTCTTTGGCCTGGGCCAGCGCGAAGGACGGGACACCCGTGCCGCTCATCGTTGTCGCCTTTCGGGAGTGTGCGTGGTGATCACTGCGCGGTTTCGCCCAGATCCAGGTCGTCCAGGCCGATCAGGTCGTGGCCCATCCGATCCCGTTTGGTGCGCAGGTAGTGCAAGTTCTCGGCGTTGGCGCGCAGCGGCATCGGCACCCGCTCGGTGATCCGCAGGCCGTACCCGTCGAGCCCGACACGCTTGGCCGGGTTGTTGGTGAGCAGACGCATCGACCGGATGCCGAGGTCGACCAGGATCTGCGCCCCGGTGCCGTAGTCGCGCGCGTCGGCGGGCAGGCCCAGATCGAGGTTGGCGTCGACGGTGTCGCGGCCGGTGTCCTGCAGCTGATAGGCCTGCAGCTTGTGCATCAGGCCGATGCCGCGGCCCTCGTGCCCGCGCATGTAGAGCACGACACCGCGGCCCTCGGCGTCGACCATCTCCAGCGCCGCGTCCAGCTGCGGACCGCAGTCGCAGCGCAGCGAACCGAAGACGTCGCCGGTCAGGCACTCGGAGTGCACGCGCACCAGCACGTCCTCGCCGTCGGCGATGTCGCCGCGCACCAGCGCGACGTGCTCGGCCTCGTCGAAGATGCTCTGGTAACCGACCGCCTTGAAATCGCCGTGCGCGGTCGGGATCCGCGCCTCGGCCACCCGCACGACGTGCTTCTCGTGCTTACGCCGCCAGGCGATCATGTCGGCGATCGAGATCATCGCCAGGTCGTGTTCGTCGGCGAAGACCCGCAGCTCGTCGGTGCGGGCCATGTGGCCGTCGTCCTTCTGGCTGACGATCTCGCAGATCACGCCCGCCGGGCGCAGTCCGGCCATCCGGGCCAGATCGACCGCGGCCTCGGTGTGGCCGGGGCGACGCAGCACGCCGCCGTCCTTGGCGCGCAGCGGCACCACGTGACCCGGCCGGGTGAACTCGTCGGCCTTGGCCTGGGCGCTGGCCAGCAGCCGCATGGTGACCGCGCGGTCCGCGCCGGAGATGCCGGTGGTGATGCCCTCGCGCGCGTCGACCGAGACGGTGTAGGCCGTGCCGTGCTTGTCCTGGTTCATCGCGTAGGCGGGCGGCAGGCCGAGGCGGTCACAGTCGTCGCCGGTCAGCGGCACGCAGATGTAACCGGAGGTGTAGCGGATCATGAACGCGACCAGCTCCGGGGTGGCCTTCTCGGCCGCGAAGATGAGATCGCCCTCGTTCTCACGATCCTCGTCGTCCACGACGACGACAGCCTTACCGGCCGCGATATCGGCGACCGCGCGCTCGATGCTGTCCAATCTGGTCACGTCTGCTTGCTCCGTAATCTTGGCGGCCGGGGCCGCGTGTTTCTCGGCCTGCCGGCCTCGATTCGCATCGGATACCACATTACGACGTGCGATCGGTGGTTCCGATGACCGCATGCCGCCTGGTGGTCATCCGCGCTGGGCGAGTCGCTCCACGTACTTCGCGATCACATCGACCTCGAGATTCACCATGGTGCCGACCGGGGCGGTGCCCAGCACGGTCAGCGCCAGCGTGGTCGGGATCAGCGACACCTCGAACCAGTCGCGATTGCCGTCCGCGGCGGGCTCGTCGGCGATGCCGAGGCCCGAGACGGTGAGGGAGACGCCGTCGACGGTGATCGAGCCCTTCTCCACCACATACCGCGCGATCGCGTCGGGCAGCGAGATCCGCACGACCTCCCAGTTCTCCGACGGGGTCCGCGAGAGGACGGTGCCGGTGCCGTCGACGTGGCCCTGCACGAGGTGACCGCCGAGGCGGCTGTCGAGCGCCGCGGCCCGCTCGAGGTTGACCCGGGAGCCGGCGACCAGCGCGCCGATGCTCGACCGGTTCAGTGTCTCGGCCATGACGTCCACGGTGAAACTGTCGCCGTCGACCACGTCGACCACGGTCAGACAGACACCGTTGACGGCGATCGAATCACCGTGTCCGGCATCGGAAGTCACCAGCTTGCCGCGGATCGTCAACCGGGCGGCGTCGGCCAGCTGTTCGGTGGCGACGATCTCGCCCAGCTCTTCGACGATCCCTGTGAACATGCCTGCACTCCCTTGTCGCGTCATCCGTACCCGTTGGGCCCAACAGCAGGTGCGTGGCCGCTATTCCCGGCGGTACCCGCTCGCGCACAGCCTAGTGGCGGGGTCCGTGAGCCCCGACGGGTCGGGGTCGAATCAGACCTCGAGCATGATCACGTCCGGGAAAACGAGCGGCGGCGCATCGAACGGTCGGCAAACAGACATCGACATGACGCAACCCCACCGTTAATCATTCCGGCGGTAATCGTTCAATCGAATTTTCGGCGAACCGGTCCCGGCCATTCACTCGACGGCTCTAACCTGGCTTTTACCCCGGAATTCCGAACTCGAAACACGGTGATTCGAATGCTTGCGCCGCGGATGCCATTGACGCAATATTGTTACGTCACCGATTCTTGCCGTTCAACTGATGATCATGGGCAGGTCGGTGGCGCATCCGACCTGCGGCCAGGCCGCGGGGAGTTCGACCCAGGGATAGTCCACCACTCCAGGAAGTCAGACAACACTGTGGGTCACAACAGGTTCGAAAGATGTGGGGGTGCCGCGTGAGCACATTGGTCGATTCCACGCTGGAAATTCGTTGCGTCCGTTATCGGCGGGAACTCCACCTGCCCGCGACGATCGATCCGGACTCCCGTCGCATTCTGCTCCAGATCGGCGCGCATTACGGCGCGGTCACCATGCCGGGTGATCTCGGCGAGCGGGTGCAGGCCCGGTTGCGCGGCGCCGCGATCGCGGGCCCGGTGGTCGACCACCCACGGGCCAGGCGCTGGACGTTCCTGACCGGCCCGTGCCGCCCCGAGACCCTGACCGCCACCGCCTCCGCCGAGCTGTTCCGGCTCTACGCCACGGTCGCGTGCAACGGCAGCCAGATCGTGCTGCCCTCGCCCGACGACGAGCGCACCGGCTACCGCACCTGGGTGCAGGCTCCGGAGGCCGCTGACAACCGGCCCCCGCTGCACGCCGTGATCGACGCGGCGCGGGCGCTGGGCACCCGCAAACTCCGCTCCCTCTGACCGGATTCGCGCGCTACAGCCAAGCCGACGTCGCCATGCTGCGCAGGGTCTGCACGGCGGCGCCGGGATCGGCGGTGTTGTAGACGGCCGAGCCGGCGACGAAACAATCGATGCCGGCCGCGGCGGCCTGTTCGATGGTGTCGGTATTGATGCCGCCGTCGATTTCCACGACGAGCCGCAATTCGCCCGCGTCGACGAGATTGCGCACGATCCGCGCCTTCTCCAGCACGCCCGGGATGAACGACTGCCCGCCGAAGCCGGGTTCCACGCTCATCACGAGCAGGGTGTCGAATTCCTTGAGGATTTCCAGGTACGGCTCGATCGGGGTGTTCGGCTTGACCGAGAGCCCGGCCTTGGCGCCCGCGGCGCGGATGTCGCGGGCCACCGCGATCGGGTCGT
The DNA here is from genome assembly GCF_038752175.1 of Nocardia sp. No.11. Lineage (NCBI taxonomy): Bacteria > Bacillati > Actinomycetota > Actinomycetes > Mycobacteriales > Nocardiaceae > Nocardia > Nocardia sp. No.11. The sequence continues at coordinate 52,980 of NZ_JBCGFB010000035.1, forward strand.
CGGTCGCCTCCGCGTGGAAGGTGACGTTGTAGGCGCCCGCCTCGGCGTAGCCCGGCGCCCAGCGGCCCGGGTCGTCGATCATCAGGTGGCAGTCGAAGGGGATGTCGGTCGCCTTGAGCAGACTCTGCACGACGGGCAGGCCGAGTGTGAGGTTCGGCACGAAATGGCCGTCCATCACGTCGACGTGGAGCCAGTCGGATCCTTCGACAGCGGCGGCCTCGGCGGCCAAATTCGCGAAGTCCGCAGACAGGATGGACGGGGCGATCATCGGCGCGGCCGGGCGGGTGAACGTCGGTGTGGACACAGCGCGCAAGTGTAGCGACCAAATGGTGATTGCCCTGCCGGGATGTGGGTAGCCTCCATAGGGTGACCAATTTTTCGGCGGAACAAGGGCTGTTCAGCGCCCCGGTGGAGATTCGCGTAGCAGCATCACTGAACCAGCTGCCGATCCTGCGCGGGCTGGCCGAAACCCTGGTCCTACTCAGCGATTTCACCCTCGACGAGGTCGCCGACGTGCGCCTGGCCGTGGACGAGGTCTGCTCGACGCTCATCGCGATCGCCGCGCCCGATTCGGCGCTCACCTGCGAATTCGTCGTCGGTGACACCGAACTGCTGGTGCGCGTCGACGGGGTGGCCGCGACCGAGGGCATGCCCGACCAGCGCAGCTTCGGCTGGCATGTGCTGCGCACGCTCAGCGACGAGGTGACCGCCGATCAGGCGGGCTTCGACGCGGCCGTGTCCGGCTATCCGACGACGGTCCGATTCCGTCGGGTCCGGGGGAAGGCGTAGTGCACGGCGAAGACACCACCGAAGACCACAAGCCCGACCAGGAGACCCGCGCCGACACCGTCACCGAACCGGAGAACCCCGCCGAGGACACCGTCGACGACACCGAGACCGAGGAACCGGTCTCTGGATACGACGACGTCAGCGTCCTGTTCGAGCGGCTGGCGGCGACCACGCCCGGCAGCGTCGAGCACGCGGTGGCGCGTGACGCGCTGATCAACCGCTGCATCCCCCTGGCCGACCACATCGCCAGGAAGTTCAGCGGTCGCGGCGAACCGTTCGACGATCTGTCGCAGGTGGCGCGCGTCGGCCTGGTGCACGCGGTGGACCGGTTCGACCTCAGCCGCGGCTCGAACTTCCTGTCCTTCGCGGTGCCCACGATCATGGGTGAGGTCCGGCGCTACTTCCGCGACAACACCTGGGCGATGCGGGTCCCGCGCCGGGTCAAGGAGACCCACCTCCGGATCGGGGCCGCGGTCGACCAGCTGTCGCAACGGCTGGGCCGCTCCCCCACCGCGAAGGAGATCGCGGCCGAGCTCGAGGTCGACCCCGACGAGGTCACCCAGGCGGTCATCGCGGGCAACGCGTATCAGCCGACCTCGATCGATGCCGCGTCGGTCGGTCGCGACAGCGACGCGTCGCTGCTCGACACCCTGGGCGAGGAGGAATCGCAGTTCGACCGGGTCGAGGAGTACATCGCGGTTCGTCCGCTGCTGGCCGGGCTGCCCGAACGCGAGCGCCGCATCCTGACGATGCGCTTCTTCGAATCGATGACCCAGACCCAGATCGCCGCCCAGCTGGGAATCTCCCAGATGCACGTCTCGCGCATCCTCGCGAAAACCCTTGCCCGCCTGCGCGAATTGTCCGAACGGGACTGAGCTACCCGTCGCGCCGGGACAACGACGTCCCCGCCGCGCCCTGCCGTTCGCGCCGCATCCGGGCCGGCGCCCGCAGCCACCAGGCACTGTCGACGAGTTCGGCGAGCTGGTCGGGATCGACCGCCGTGAGATCGATCAGGATGAACGGATGCCCGTCGTAGTGCGGTGTCGTATAGAACGCCGGGTCGCCGGCGGCCAGCAGCGCTTCCTTCTCGGCCGGTTCACACAGCAGGGCCAGGCCGCCCTCGGCCTCGACGCGTAACCGCGCGAAGCCCTTGCCACCGACTTTCAGTCCCGGAGTGCGCCACCAGGTGCCTTCCTCGACACCCGGTAGCGCCGTCGCCACCGCGACCACCTGTTCCCATGTCATCGCCATGCACCGATTCTGCGCCGCCGCGGGGCGCGACGATTGGACGAATGTCGCGTGTCTGCCCGTCGCCGGGTCCAACTCCGACGAGGGCAGCGCGGCCCGCGGCGACGCAGCGCAGCGGGTACCTGGCGTGATGTCGACACCGCCGCGTCGGCGGCGCCGGGTCAGCCGAGCGGTTTGCGCAGGGCCGCGAGGAACATCGCGTCGGTGCCGTGGCGATGCGGCCACAACTGTGCCGACGGGCCGTCGCCCAGATCGGTGACACCGGGCAGGTACTCGCGGGTGTCGAGTTGCTCGGCGCCCGAGCGGCGGACGAAATCGCCGACGACGCCGACGGTTTCGGCCAGATGCGGCGAGCAGGTCGAGTACACGACCACCCCGCCGGGGCGCAGCAGGTCCCAGGCGGCGGCGAGCAGTTCGCGCTGCAGGGTGACCAGTTCCGGCACATCGGCCGGGGTGCGCCGCCAGCGCGCTTCCGGACGGCGGCGCAGCGCGCCGAGACCCGTGCACGGCGCATCGACGAGGATACGGTCGTAGCCTGGGGTCAGCCCGCTGTCGCGGCCGTCGGTGACATGCACGGTGACCGGCAGCCCACGGGTGGACTTGCGGACCAGTTCGGCCCGGTGCTCGGCCGGTTCGACGGCGTCGACGGTGAACAGGTCGATCGCGGCCAGCGCGCCCAGCAGGGCCGCCTTGCCACCCGGGCCCGCGCAGAGATCGAGCCAGCGGCCCTGATCCGGGCCGTCCAGGGGCGCCCTGGTCAGCGCGAGGGCGACCAGCTGACTGCCCTCGTCCTGGACGGCCGCGATGCCCTCGCGGACCGGTTCCAGCTGACCGGGGTCGCCGCCGTCGAGGTACACCGCGTACGGCGACCAGCGGCCCTCCTCGCCGCCGGTGACCAGCGCGAGTTCCTCGGCGGTGATCTCACCGGGCCGCGCGACCAGGTGCACGACCGGGCGCTCGTCGTCGGCGGCCAGCAGCGCGCCCAGCTCGCCCGCCCGCGCGCCGAGCGCGTCGGCGAAGGACTGGGCGATCCAGGTGGGATGGGCGTATTCGAAGGCGAGACCGCCGACGGGATCGGCGGGCGCCAGTTCGGCCACCCACTGCTCGACCGTCTTCTCCCCCGCCCGGCGCAGCACCGCGTTGACGAAACCGGCACGGCCCTGGCCGAATTCGGCGCGGGCCAGGTCGACGGAGGTGTCGACCGCGGCGTGCGCGCTCGTGCGGGTGCGCAGCAGCTGGTAGACGCCCAGGCGCAGGATGTCGAGGATCGGCCCGTCGATCTCGGCGACCGGGCGGCCGGCGCACGCCGCGATCACCGCGTCGAGCTGCCCCTGCGACCGGCTCGCACCGTAGGTGAGTTCGGTCGCGAACGCGGCATCGCGTCCGCTGATCTTGCGCTCGCGCAACAGCTTCGGCAGCACCAGGTTGGCGTAGGCATCGCGATCACGTACCGCGCGCAGCACATCGAGGGCCACTTCGCGCGCCGGATCGACGGGCTCGCCGCGCCGCTTGCGCGGACTCGGCACACTCGGATCCGGCCGATCCTCACGCCTGCGCTCGGTACCTCGCCCGGCCTGGCTACCGCCACGCTCACTCGCCGGCCGTTTGCCACCACGCGCGGCATCGCCACCCGTGCGAGCACCACCGTCGCGCCCCGCGCCCCCACGAGAATCCCCGGCGCCACCGCGCGAATCCGTCACGCGCGCACCGCGATCCCCGGCAGGCCGACCGCCGGTCGCACCACCACGACCCTGCGGACCACCCGATCGGTCGTCCCGACCACGCCGATCGTCGGCGCGACCGCTCGCCCGTGTGCCGTCGCCACCGCGATCATCCGCAGACGCGCGCCGGTCGTCCCCACGACTCCGATCGCCACCGCGACCCCGGAGATCGCTCGCACGACCCCTCTCGCCGCCACCGCGCGAATCGTCCGCGCCACGCCGCCGGTCGCCCGCGCCACGAGCGCCCTCGTCGCTGCCGCTCGAGCCCCGGCCCCGCTCGTCCCGACGCCAGTCGCTCGCGCCACGCCCACTGGCACTCTCGCGCCGGTCGTCCGTACCGCCGT
>NZ_JBCGFB010000036.1:0-55939 GCF_038752175.1 Nocardia sp. No.11
ATGCCGGAGGCGGCCTGGACGATGCTGTCGAAGCCGCGCCGACCGCCCCATGGCCCCGTCGTGCCCCACGCCGAGACCGACGCCTCGATCAGACCCGGCCGGGCCGCGGCGCGCACCCCGGCCGCGGCGAGCGCGCCCGGTCGATAGCCCGTCACCAGGACATCGGCGGCGGCCAGCAGGTCCTCGAAGGTCGCGAGGTCGGAGCGCAGATCGAGCAGCGTCGAGCGCTTGCCCTGGCAGGTGTCGCTGAACTGCCAGTCGATCTCGGGCAGGTGCGGCGGGTCGACGCGCAGCACATCGGCGCCGAGCAGCGCCAGGGTCCTGGTGGCGACCGGACCCGCGAGGACCCGGGTGAGGTCGAGCACACGGACATCGGCCAGCGGACGATCGATCGTCGGCGCGGCCGCGCCGGGGCGTGTGGATTCCGTGGGTGGACGGTCCGTGCGTGAGTCGACGGCCACCAGCGGTCCGGCCGCGGCGGCCCGGCCCATCGGGGAGGCCGACCACTCGGCCTCGGTGCGGACCCGCACCGCGATCGCGCCCACCACGGCGGCGACGTCCTCGATCTCGGCACCCTTCCTCGTGGCGACCGTGGCGGCGAGCCGGGTGCGGTCGGTGTCGGCGGGCAGGTCGAGCGCCCGCAGCAGCCGCGCACGGTGGTGCGGGTAGTTGGCGTGGGTGCGCACCCAGCCGTCAGCGCTGCGGAAGAAGCCGGACAGCTCGGCGAAGGCCGACGGTGCCGACTCGCCCTGCCGGAACAGTCGCTCGCTCGCGAAGGCCGCGGCGATGCGGGCCGGGTCCAGGCGCGTCGGCCGGGTGGCCAGCCCGAGCGCGGCGCGGTACCGATTCGCCGATCCGGCCGCCGCGGCCACCGATCCCGCGGCCAGCGCCCACACCGGTAGCGTGGCTGCCAGCCGAGCACCGGGCGCCGGCTCGTCGTCGAGTGCCGACGGCTCGAGTCCCAGCCCGGTCTCATAGGCGTGCACGAGGTGCTGCGCGGTGGTCACGCCGCTCAGCCTAGCCACGACGAGGACAGGTGAGGAGCGTGATGTGGCCGTGAATACAGCGGCGACGGAATGGATTCGGGTGCTGCGGGCGGACCCGGCGGCCCGGCGGCGACTGGTGTGTTTCCCGCCCGGCGGGGGATCGGCCACCGCCTACCGTGAACTCGCCGAGCACCTCGGTCCCGGCACGGAGGTGACGGCCGTGCAGTATCCCGGCCGCCAGGATCGCCTCGCGGACGCCGTGATCACCGAGATGCGTGCGCTCGCCGACCGCGTCGCCGAGGACGTCCTGCGCCGCCCCGGACCGCCGCGCGTGCTGTTCGGGCACAGCATGGGCGCGACGGTGGCCTACGAGACCGCGCGCAGGCTGGCCGCCGCGGGCGAACCACCGGCGGCGTTGATCGTGTCCGGCCGTCCCGCACCGGCTTTCGTCGAGACCGGTCGACTGCATCTCGGCTCCGACGCGGCCCTGATCGACGATCTGGAGCGCCTCGCCGCCGACCCCGTCCCGGTGCGGCTGCTGCGCACCGAACCCGGCCTGGCCGAGCTGGTCCTGCCCGCCGTCCGGGCCGACTACCAGGCCGTCGAGACCTACCGTCACGAGCCGGGACCCGCGCTGAGCTGCCCGGTCGTGGCCTTGGTCAGCACCGAGGACCCGACCACCACGGTGGAGCAGGCCGAGCAGTGGCGCACCGTCACCGATGGGGTGTTCGCGTTGCGGACCTTCCCCGGCGGGCACTTCTACCTCGACGAGGACCCGGCCGCGGTGGCGCGGGAGATCACGCGGCACCTGAGCTGAGTCCGCGGTGGCGCAGCTGCAGGCGCACGTACCCGGCCCACGACACCAGCACCGCCACCGCGGCCACCAGCCGCACCGACCCGAGCGCGCTGTCGGGGTAGATCACGCCGGTCAGGTAGTGGTCGATGAACCCGGCCTGCGGCAGTTCGGCCACCCCGGCGTGCCTGCGCGCCCAGTTCTCGGCGTAGGTCAGCGGGCAGTCGAAGCCGATCAGGATGGTGCCGAATCCCCACGAGGCCGCCAGCAGGTGCAGCCCGATGGTGCGGGGCCATCGCCACGCGAGGAAACCACCGGCGACCACGTACGCGATGAACGCGACGTGGGTGACGGCGATCAGATCGGCCAACACCCGGAACGGCACGTATTCAGATTAGGCGGCGACCGGCCGATACGGAATCATGATCAACATTCCGGTTCGGCATCGCTTGGATGCCGTCACCAGGGCGAGGGCTGGTAGTCCTTGAGGAAGCAGCCGTAGAGGTCGACGCCGTTCTCGCCCTGCACGATCGGGTCGTAGACGCGGGCGGCGCCGTCGACCAGGTCGAGCGGCGCGTGGAAGCCTTCCTCGGCCAGGCGCACCTTCGTGTAGTGCGGACGCTCGTCGGTGATCCAGCCGGTGTCGACCGCGGTCATCAGGATCGAGTCGGCCTCGAACATCTCCAGCGCGCTGGTGCGGGTCAGCATGTTCAGCGCGGCCTTGGCCATGTTCGTGTGCGGATGGCCCGGACCCTTGTAGCCGCGGCTGAACTGGCCCTCCATCGCCGAGACGTTGACGACGTACTTGCGCCGCCCCGCCGACGCGGCCATCGCCGGGCGCAGGCGCGAGACCAGGATGAACGGCGCGACGGAGTTGCACAGCTGCACCTCGAGCAGCTCGGTGGCGTCCACCTCGGCGACCGTTTGCACCCAGCTGTTGGTGTGCGCGAGATCGGGCACCAGCCCGCCGGCGTCGATCGCCACGCCCGCCGCGATCCGCTCCGGGGTCGCCGATCCCGCGACCAGCGCCAGCTCGGCGACATCGGTGGCCGACAGCGACGGCGTCAGCGAGGCGGTGAGCGCGGTCGGATGCGCCTGCATGGTCTTGCCGAAGGTGACCATCTCGGGCAGCACACCCGCGGGCAGCGGCGCGGTCTCGGCGTCGACCAGGGCACTGTAGGCGCCCGCCGAACGGCGCACGGTCTGGGCGGCGTTGTTGATCAGGATGTCGAGTGGACCCTGGGCGGCGACGTCGTCGGCCAGGGCCACCACCTGGGCCGGGTCACGCAGGTCGATGCCGACGATGCGCAGGCGGTGCAGCCAGTCGGCGCTGTCCTCCATCGCGGCGAAGCGGCGGATCGCGTCGTTGGGGAAGCGGGTGGTGATGGTGGTGTGCGCGCCATCGCGCAGCAGCCGCAGCGCGATGTACATGCCGATCTTGGCGCGGCCACCGGTCAGCAGGGCGCGCTTGCCGGTCAGGTCGGTGCGGGCGTCGCGCTTGCTGTGGCTGGCGGCGGCGCACTCGGGGCAGAGCTGGTGGTAGAACGCGTCGACCTGGGTGTAGCGCTGCTTGCAGATGTAGCAGGGCCGCGGCCGCAGCAGGGTGCCCGCGCTCGCGCCGGTCGTGGCCGAGCTGATCGGAATGCCCGCGGTCTCGTCGTCGATGCGCTGCGGCGAGCCGGTGGCCGTCGCCGCGATGACCGCGCGGTCGGCCGAGGCGACCTGCTCCCTGGCCTCGATGCGCCTGCGCTGCTTGAGCTTCTTGAACATGTGCCCCACCGCGCGCTGGACCGCGATCGAATCGGGGTGTTCCTTCTCCAGTTGCCCGGCCTGTTCGAGCACCCGCAGACAGGTCGCCAACTCGTCCGGATCGATCATGTTCGCGGTCATCGGGGAGTGCGGCATTCCTTCGTGCGGGAGCGGGGGACGACACTCATTGTCGCATTGGCCGCTCGACGGACCCGCTGGGTATCGTGGTGCACCGTCGCCGCAACAGCGCGGCGACCCTCGAACCCGACGGAGCAGCCCGATTTCCCCGCTCGACACCGATACCGCAGACGCGCCGCGCAGGCGCAGGCTCGAACCCGACGAGCGACGCGCGCAGATCCTGGCCTGTGCCATCGACATGTTCGGTGAGCGGCCCTACGCGGCGGTGTCCACCGCGGAACTCGCGCAGCGCGCCGGTGTCGCCCGTGGGCTGATCAACCACTATTTCGGCAACAAGCGCGACCTGTATCTGGCCGTCGTGCGCCGGATGGTGACGCTGCCGCGGCCGGACAAGGTGTCGATTCCCGACGGTACCCCGGTCGAGCGGGTCGACGCGATCGTCACCTGGCTGCTCGACACCATCGCCGAGCACGGCACCACCTGGGTGAAGGTGACCAGCCACGAGGGCGTCGGCGACGACCCCGAGGTGCAGCAGATCCTCGACCAGGCCGACGACGCCGCCGCCGAACGCATGCTGGTGATGATCGGCCGGTCCGATCTGGCAGACAATGCAACATTGCGCGCGCTGGTCCTGGCCTACGCGGGTCTGGTGAAGGTGGCGGGCCGGGAGTGGATCACCCGCGGCACGCTCACCCGCGAGCAGGTGCACCGGCTGCTCGCCGACACCCTGATCACGGTGATCACCGAGACCATCCCGAGCGTGGAACCCCAGCCGGGCGTGCTCGGCTAGGACCTCAGCCCGCGCCGGGTGGGGTTCGGCAGCGGAATGTCGCGGGCGCTGTAGCGCTGCGGGCCGACATGGCCGGGCGCGTGTCCGCTGCGCCCGTAGACGTGTTCGATCCGTTCTTCCCGGTGATGCTCGAACAGCAGCGCGCCCGCGCCGCCGAGAAGGAAGATCGCGGTGACGACCCCGGCGACCGCTGCCCACCCGTAGTACTCCGACCCCGCGGCCACCAGCGTGCAGGCCAAGCCGACGACGCCGATCGCGCACGCGATGATGCCGGGCACGTTGTAATCGTCGGCGAGCAGATCGCCGGCCTGGGCGTGCCAGCGTTGCTCGTCTGCCGGAGTGGTGCTGCCTGGCATGGGGTCCTCCTCGCGGACCGGGGCTGCGCGCTGTCGTTCACCTGATGACCAGCATGGACCCGTCGATGGTGGGGAGGCAAAGGTGTTTGCCGGTTCGTTACCCGTGTCGATGCCCCTGGATTCGGGGGCGAACCGCAGGTACGCGCATTTGTCGTTTGCGCTGACCGACCGCGTCGGAGTCCCTATTCTCGTCGCGTAACCCGGCGCCGCAAGTGGTTCGATTCCGCGCCGGGGGGATCGAGAGGGACCCGGGGTTGATGGCACGGTACGACGAATGGGACGACGACCCCGAGGAGGACGTGAACGATCGGCGCTGGAACGGCCAGCGCTGGCCGCACGCGACACCGGAGGACGGTGGGGCGGGCGCGGGCCGCGCCGACCAGCCACGGGTGAATCCGTACGCGATGATCGCGCTCGCCGCCGCGCTGGTCTTGCTGTTCCCGATCGCGATCGTGTTCGGGCTGCTGTCGTTCGGGCATCCACGGGGGCGCGGAATGGCGGTGTTCGCGCTGCTGCTCGGCATCACCGAGGTCGCGGCCCTGGCGACGGTGGGACTGGTGCTGTTCGGTGGGCTGGATCTCGACGTGCCCACACTCGCCCAGGAGACGACGGTGACCTCGGTGTCGACGACGGTGCCCTCGCACGGCGCGCCGAGCGCCACCCCGACCGGGACCGTGCCCGTGCTGAGCCCGGCGGGCACCGTCGTCGAGAAGGGCACGCCCTGTTCGGCGGATCGGGCCGGGCTGCTGGGCGTCGCGGCGGACGGTGCGACCCTGCTGTGCCTGCGCGCTGATGGCGCCTACACCTGGTCGGGCCCGTTCCGGGTGTCCGGGTCGTACTACACCGAGGGCACGCGCTGCGACCCCACGGTGGACAAGTCGGGGCGCACCTCCGACAACCACGCCCTGGTGTGCGAGGGCAAGGCGGGGGCGGGCAGCTGGGTGCCCTGGACCGAATAGGTCCTCAGTCGGCTTTCTTGGCCCGGCTCGGCTGCACCCGCGGCGGTTCGTTCGGCATCTTCGGGTACTGCGGCGGCCACGGCGCGTCCATCAGACCCGCTGCCATATCGCGTTCCGACATCTCCAGCAGCGGTGCGATGGACTGCGGCACGCGGGCGGCCCACGGGTCACCGAGTTCGGCCAGCCGGGCGGGGACGGTGGCGAGGGTGAGGTCGTCGGGCACGACGGTGTCGAGGTCGGCCCACGCGATCGGCGTGGACACCTGACCGCCGACCTTCGGCCGCACCGACCACGCGCCGAACACCGTCTTGTGCGGTGCGTTCTGGTTGAAATCGACGAAGACCCGCGACCCGCGCTCCTCCTTCCACCAGTGCGCGGTGATCTCCTCGGGGTGGCGGCGCTCCAGTTCCCTGGCCAGCGCCACGGCGGCGGCGCGCACCTGGTAGCCGTCCCAGCGCGGTTCCAGCAGGGCGTAGATATGCAGCCCCCGCGAGCCGGAGGTCTTGATCCAGCTCTCGATGCCGAGCTCGGTCAGCAGTTCCCTGGTGCGCACCGCCGCCCGGCGCAGATCGTCGAAGCCGATCCCGGGCGAGGGGTCGAGGTCGATTCGCAGCTCGTCGGCGATCCGCAGGTCGGGCACATGATTGGGCCAGACGTGGAAGCCGAGGCACCCTTGGTTCACTGCCCACAGCAGGTGGGCGAGGTCGTGGGCGACGAGCGCGTCGCTGGTCGTACCGTTCGGTGTCGACACCTCGACGGTCCGCAACCAGTCCGGCGCCGACTTGGGCACCCGCTTCTGGAACCACGACTTGCCCGACGCGCCGTCGGGATAGCGCTCCAGCAACACCGGCCGGTCACCGATGACGCCCAGCAGCGGTTCGGCGACGGCCTGGTAATAGCGGACCAGGTCGAGTTTGGTGTCGCCGCGCTTGCTGAAGTAGATCTTGTCCGGGTTGCTGATCGCCAGGACGCGCCCGTCGACCTCGATCTCCACGGCCGCGCTCATCGCGCACCGCCGAAGATCGCGTCGAGCTCGGCCGGGGCGACCTCGTCGAGCTGGGCGTAGGTGCACGACTCCGGGGTGCGGTCGGCCCGGAAGCGCACCAGCCGCCCGCCGTGGCGGAACCTCCCCGACTGCACGTGCTCGTAGCGGACCTCGGCGACCAGTTCCGGGCGCAGTGGTTCCCAGGACAGGTCCTTGCCGCCGGTCCACCGGCTCACCCCGCCGGGCATCTTGCCGTCGGCGTCGGCTTGGGCGACCGCGTCGGCCCAGTTGCGCCACGGATGGTTGTCGAGCGCGTTCTCGCGCAACGGCGCCAGCTCACCGAGCAGTTCGCGGCGCCGGGCCGCGGTGAAACTCGACGCGACACCGACGTGATGCAGGTTGCCGTCGTCGTCGAACAGGCCGAGCAGCAGCGAGCCGACACCTACGCCGTCCTTGTGCATCCGGTAGCCGGCCACCACGCAGTCGGCGGTGCGTTCGTGCTTGATCTTGAGCATCACGCGTTTGTCCTGCAGATAGGGCAGATCGTCGGCTTTGGCCATCACCCCGTCGAAGCCCGCGCCCTCGAACCGGGTGAACCAGTCCAGAGCGACGTCGGGGTCCTGGGTGATCGGGGTCAGATGGATCCGGCCCGGTGCGGCCTCGAGCAGCGATTCCAGCGCGCGCCTGCGCTCGGTGAACGGTTCGGCGGTCAGATCACGATCACCCAGGGCGAGCAGATCGAAGGCGACGAAACTGGCCGGGGTCTCGGCGGCCAGCTTGTTCACCCGCGAGGCCGCCGGATGCAGCCGCTGCTGGAGCGTGTCGAAGTCCAGGCCCTGATCGGTGACGACGACGATCTCTCCGTCGACGACACAGCGGTCCGGCAGTGCGGCCGCGAGCAGCTCGGCCAGTTCGGGGAAGTACCGGGTGAGCGGGCGGTCGTTGCGGGAGCCGAGCTCGATCTCGTCGCCGTCGCGGAACACGATGCACCGGAACCCGTCCCATTTGGGTTCGTAGCTGAGCCCGGGCTCCCGGGGCAACGACGGGGTCGACTTGGCCAGCATGGGGCGCACTGGCGGCATCACCGGTAGATCCATCCGATCCTCCTCGCGGGTGGGTTCACCCGTGTCGACGGCGCGAGCGTGCCCGATTCATCGGTGCGGCTTCGATCGTAGGGCCGTCCACCGACACCGGCGCGGACATCGCCCGGCCCGGTGTCGCGCTCAGCTGTCGACGCGGCCCGCGCGGCGGTGGCCGCGATACACGCTGGTAGTCGAGGGGGAGTAGCGGTCGTCGCGGCACCGCAGCGACCGGATCAGCCGGGCGTCCGGGCGCCGCGACCGCGCGGGCGCGAGGTCAGCTGTCGAGCCAGCCGTGATCGTCGGCGAACGTGGTGAACCGCTCACGAATGGTGATGATCTCGGCCGCGGTCAGCGCGGGGGAGGCTTCCAGCAGCAGCTCGGTGATCTGGCGGCGCAGCTCGTCGGGACCGAGCCGGTCACCGCCGGTGCGCTCCTTGCGCGACTTCGGCGCGGGCGCGGTGTGACCCGCGGCGGTCAGGTTGATCGCCTTGGGGCCGCGATCACCTTCGGTGACATCGAATTCGAACAGCCTGCCCTGGCGCAACTCGTCCTCGTCGAGGCCGATGTCGTTGACGTGGACGAAGACATCGGGCCCGCCGTCGTCGGGCCGGATGAACCCGAAACCCCGTGACCCGTCGAACGACACCAATTTCCCGATGGACACCGACCAGCTCCTCGCTCCGCTTCCCGACGCCACTGTAACGCGGCTTTTGGGCGTTTTTCCGGGAAAGTGGACAGACAGCGACATCGCGGAGACGCCGCACCGCCGGGCCGACCGGACGTGGTCACAATCCGGTAACTGTTCGTTCACATCCTCTCGTTAGCGTTCCGAATCTGTTGGTACGGGTGTGGAGGTTGTGACGAGTGTTCGACCCCGGTCGGGGGATGAGGTCGGGGGGATACGACGCCGGTCGCGGGGTGCTGACAGCACCTCGGGCGGGATCGGAGACAGTGTGTTTCCGGCCGCCGGCGCCGCCGGTCGTCCTGCTCGGGCCACGCCCGCGCCCGGCGCATGTGCCGTTGGCGCCCGCGCAGGAGCGCATGTGGCATGCCGCTCGGCTCGGCCGCTCGGCGGACTGGAATGTCGCGCGGGCGCTGCGGCTGCGCGGCGCCGAGGTGGACCCGGCCGCGCTGCGGTCGGCGCTGGAATGCGTTGTCGCCCGGCACGAACCGCTGCGCACGATCTACCCGGCGACCGAGCACGGTCCCGCCCAGCACGTCGTCGAAGCGGCGGAGACCGCTCTCGATATCGCCGAATGTGCCGTCACCGAGAGTGAACTCGCGGCCGCGGTCGCCGCGCTGTCGGCGCGGGCCTTCGATCTCACGCGAGAGCTGCCGGTGCGGGCCCGACTGTTCGTCGTCGGACCCGGCGATGTGGTGCTCGCCCTGGTCGTGCACCACATCTCGGTCGACGGGCGCTCGCTGGGCCCGCTGATCCGGGATCTGGTCACCGCCTATCTCGCCTGCCGCGCCGGGAGCGCCCCCGAGTGGGCGCCGCTGCCGGTGAGTTACACCGACTACACCCTGTGGAAGCACGCCCAGCTCGGCGAATTCACCGACGAATGGAGCCGCGCGACCCACCAACTGCGCTACTGGGCCAACGCGCTGGCCGGTCGGCCCGCCCTGCTGGATCTGCCCGCCCGTGAACCCCTGTCACCGCCGGTCGACCCGGCCGCCGGTGCGCTGCTACCGATCTCGTTCGACGCGCGGACCCACGCCGGGCTGCTGCGGCTGGCACAGGACGGACGGGCGAGCCTGTTCATGGTCCTGCAGGCCGCGTTTGCGGTGGCCGTCGGCGCGTTCGCCCGCAGCGCCGACGTCACTGTGGCGACCGCGGTCTCGGGGCGCGACCACCGCCTCCTCGACGACCTGGTCGGCAACTTCTCCGACGACGTCCTCCTGCGCGTGCGCCTGGACCGCGCCGCCGACGTCGACGAGCTCATCGACCAGGTGCGCCGGGTCGCGCTGGCCGCCTACGCCCATCCCGACACCCCCAATCCCCGGCTCAAGCGCTGCCTGCTCCAGGACGCGGCGCTGCCGCTGTTCCAGGCCACACTGATCCTGCAGCGAGCCGACGCGCCCCGCAGCGCCACCGAACTCGGTGCGGCTCCGGGTTTCTCGATCACCGAGGTGCCGACCGGGGTGGTGCGGGCCAAACACGATCTCGAGTTCGGGCTGACCGATCACTACGATCCGTTCGGCGCGCCCGTCGGCATCGACGGCTCGTTCCTGTATCCGCTCGCCCGGTTCGACGAGGAGACCGCCGAGCGGTTCGTCGCCCGGTTCCGGGCGGTCGTCGGACTGCTGGCCGACGGCTACCGTGGCCCACTGGGCGCCCTGCTGGCGGCCACGGGCAGCCGCCGCTCCCTCGCGGGGGTCCGCCGGGCGGCGCGGGTGCTGGTCTGATCACCCGCCGCGTTCGAGCGGATGACCGGCGTCGCGCCAGGCGACGATGCCCCCGGCCAGGCTGTAGGCGTCATAGCCCGCGCGGTGGGCGAGGGCGGCGAAGCGCAGCGAGGTCTCGCCGACGGGGCATACGAACACGACCGGGCGCGAGCGTGGGAACGGCATGCCCTGGGCGAGCATCTCGTCGAGCTGATCGTCACGGATGTTGAGCGCGCCGGGCACGTGCCCCACCCGGTAGGCCATCGCGCCCCGGGTGTCGACGACGGTCGGTCTGCCGGTGCGGTCCAACTCGGCCAGCGCGGCGGGCGTGAGCGTCGGTGCGGCGGCGGTGTCCTCGGGGCCGGGCGCGCCCGCGCCCGCGGCCTTGCCGAACAGCTCGGGCCTGCGCTTGGCGATATAGGACAGGTACGGCTCGAGCCGGTCGCACACGATGAGCACCGCGACCAGCGGCCGATCCTCGGGGCGCGGCGCCGTGGCCAGGGCACGCAGGGCCGCCGCGTAGCCCGCGCCGCTGGTGGGTCCGGCGAGCACTCCGTAGCCGTGGATCAGGGCCAGGGTGGCGTCGATGGCGGCGGCCGAGTCGACGGTGACGATGTCGTCGTAGAAGTCGGGCCGGAACAGTCCGACATCCCACATCTCGCGTTCGGAGCGGATGCCGGGGATGAAGTCGAACCGGTCCGAGACCACGCCGATGGTGCGCAGCGCCGGATGCCGGGCCAGCAGCGCGGTCGCGGTGCCGCGCGTGGAGCCGGTGGTGCCGAGTCCGCCGATCAGATAGTCGAGATGATCGATGCCCGCCTCGGCGAGGTCGGTGGCGATCTCGGTGCCGGTGCCGTCGTGATGGGCGTCGATATTGCGCTCGTTGGTGTACTGCGAGGGATGGAACCACCGTTCGGGCGCCTGACCGGTGGTCTGGGCGATCACCGCCGAGACATCGTCGGCCGCCTGCGGATCCGGGCATTCGGACAGGCCGGGCAGTTCCACGATCTCGGTGCCGAGCAGTTGTAGCAGCTGCCGTACCTCGCCCACCCTGATCCGGTTGGTCACCGCCCGCAGCGGGATGCCGTGCAGCGCGCCGAGGACCCGCAGCGCCTTGGCGGTGTTGCCGCTGGAGGCCTCGATGAACGACTGCCCGCCCGCGGCGACGCGGTCCACCTCCGCGCGGATCATCGCCCAGGCGACCCGGTCCTTGACCGAGCCGAACGGATTGTGCGACTCCAGTTTCGCGTACAGCTCGACTCCGGCCAGCCCGTGCACCGCGGGATCGAGGCGCAGCAGGGGAGTGTTGCCGATGAGCTCGGTGATGTGGTTGTAGACCATCACGGCACCCGGTAATCCGCGTCGGGGCAGAGCGTGAATCCGCTGTCACTATGTCGCACAGCGACTTTCGGCACCATCGGGTGCATGCTGGCCTGCGCGGCGGACAGATCCATGTGATAGGCGCCGGTATTGGCGAACAGCACCGGATCGCCCGGCGCGGGCACCCCGGCCACCCGCACCTGCCGCTGGGTCACCAAATCCCGCTCCAGACACAGATGTCCCGCGAAGAAGACCCCGACGGGCTCGGCGACGGCGGGTTCGGCGAGCACCACGGGGTCGATGAGCACCTCCTGGTCGGCGGCGGTGACCGTATCGCGACTCAGGTCCAGATGCACCAGGGTCGCGCCGTTGCCCGCGGTTTTGACGAATTCCACACTGGCGAGGGTGACCCCGGCCTGATCGACGAGCGCCTTGCCGGGCTCGAGCCACAGTTCGAGCAGATTGTCGGCCAGCACCTGCCCCAGCGCGCGGCCGCTGTGCCCGGGCAGCGGGGTGGCGAGCAGATCGGCGAGGATGGCGGCGGCCGGTTCGGTGTTGGCGTACTTGTGGAACACCGGTCCACCGTGGACCGCGCCGCCGGCGACGTGATAGCCGAAGGTGCTACTGCCCCAGTGCAGCGCCTCGCCCCGCCCGAGCAGACCCGCGCGCAGCGCGTGGTCGTAGGCGTCGTAGCGCGCGGCGTCGGCGGTGAAGACCTGGCGCAACCCGCCGCCGATGTCGAGCACGGTCGGCGTCAGACCGTGTCCGTAGGCGCGCTCGACGAGCTCCAGGCACGCCGCGACCGCCCGGACGCGTTCGGCGGTCGCGGCGGTGTCGAGGTGGAAGGCGAAACCCAGCAACCGCAGCCGATCCCGGTGCCGGGTGAGCACGTCGAACGCGGTATCGGCGGCCGCGAGGTCGATGCCGAAGCGGCTCGGGGCGCTGCCGGGAAATCCCGAGATGCGCAGCAGGACCGGCACCGGCGCGTCCGCCAGCTCGGCCAGCGTGGACAGTTCCCACAGATTGTCGACACTGACCGTCACCCCCGCCGCGAGCGCCGCGCGCAGCAGAGACACCCCTTTGGGGCCGGTCGCCTCGATCCGGTCGCCCGGAAATCCCGCGGCCAGCGCGGCCGACAATTCCCCCGCCGAGGCCACGTCGACGGAGATCCCCGCCGCCGCGGCGGTCCTGGCGAAGGCCGCCGAGCGGTTCACCTTGTGCGCGTAGCAGATCCGGTACGGGCCGGCTCCCGCGTCGAGGACCGCGCGCACGGTGGCCAGGTTCGCCGCGTACACCTGCGGGAACAGCAGGTGCAGCGGCGAGCCGTAATGGTCCAGCGCCGCGCGCACGGCCGCCCGGTCGGCGAGGAAGTCGGCGACCAGCGGGGGGAGCGCGGCGGGAACGGCGGGCGGGGTCATCCCACCGCCGCGCCGGGCGCCGGGGCGGGCACGTCGTCGACCGGGTTGTAGCCGCCGTCACGCAGCGCCTCGAACACCCGGAACCGGTGGCGCGGGCTGCGGATCCGGGCGATGACCCGCTTGGACTCCAGGTCGACCTCGGCCACCGGGATCTCCATCGATTCGAGCAGCGCGGTGATGGTGCGGACGCAATGCTTGCAGCTCATATCGGGGACGTAGAAGACGCCGTCGTCGCCGGGCGGCGCACCGTCGAACACCTGCTCGGCGGTGTCTCGCACGACCACGACGCTGTCCGCCAGCGCGGCGAAGGTCTCGACGAACCGGTCGACCACGGTGGCCAGCACGTGCACCGCCGCGCCGCCGACCGCCTGCGGTGCCGCCGCCAGGCAGGCGGGCCTGGCGCCGGCGGGCAGCAGGGCGTACTGGCGGGAGATCAGGTCCAGCTCGTCGTGATATCTGGCGACCGCGGCCTCGGTGTCGAGCCCCTCCTCGGTGACCGCGCGCCGCATCACCGCGTGCGCGTCGGCGATGGTGGCGTCCTTCATGGCGCGCAGCAGCGCGAGGGAATCGGCGGTGTAGCGCACGCTCCCGTCGGGCTGGACGGCCAGGCGCACCGGGATCATCCCGCGCCGGAACGTCGAGGCCTGCAGCTCCCAGAACCAGCGGGTCGCGACGGCGGCGAAGATCCCGGAATCGCGCATGCCCCTGGCGAAGCCGACGATATCCCGATAGGGGGTATCGGCCGCGATGAGCCCGTGCTGGACGAGTGCGCGCCCGGTGGCCTCCACCCCGACGCGGAAGATCTCGTGCGGGTCGTGATCGGTGGTGGTGCCCGCGAGCACCGCGAGATCGGGCTCGCTCAGCGCCGCCGAGCGCGCCACCAGACCGGACCCGGCCAGCTCGCGCCACAGCGTCAGCACGGTCTCCCTGGCCACCACGGCCAGGTCGGGACCGGCGCCCCCGGTGTGGAAGTAGCCGGTATTGGGCACACCCGCGCTGTCGGTCCAGGTGATGCGGTGGGTCGCGCTCGTGACCTGGTCGGGGCGGCACGGCCGCATGAACCGCTCCAGGTACATCCGCTGCGACTGCGTGAGCCCGCTGCCGGGCTCGGGGCGTAACTCGGTGGCGCGGAAGGTGATCCGGGTCGGCGACGGTGGCTCGGCGGCCGCGAACAGACCGGGCGCGGCCAGCTCGGCCAGTACCCGGGACGCGGACCGTCGATCGTAGTGCTGCGCGGGGTGCGTGCCCATGGGTTCCTCCTCGGCTCGGGACAGGAAAGGGTCAGCGCCCGTGCCCGGCGAGGCCGGCCACGCAGGCGACGAAACGATCGATCTCGTCCAGGGTGTTGTAGAGGTGGGTGCTCACCCGCACCGAACCCGCGCCGGGCTCGGTGCCCGGCACGCAGTGCGCACCGGTGCGGACCAGGAAACCGGCCTCGGCCAGCACGAAACCGAGATCGGTCGCGCTGATCCCGTCGAGGGTGAACGAGACGATCCCGTACCCCACCGCGCAGCCCGCGTACGCGGGCCCCGGCAGGAACTCCAGGCCGGGCACCGGCCGCAACCCCGCGATCAGCCGCAGCGTGAGTTGCCGGTTGTGCGCGGCGATCGCGATCGGGTCCAGCTCGTCGAGCAGATCGAACGCCGGTGCGAGGGAGAGGATTCCGGGAATATTGTAGGTTCCGCCCTCCAGCAGCTCCGGCATCCCGGAGCCGGTCAGCCCGGATTCGCCGATCGTCACCCCGGTGTGGCCGCCGGGCAGGAACGGCCGCAGCCGCTCGTGGACCCGCCGTCGGCAGTACAGCAGCCCGATCCCGGGCGCGCCGAACATCTTGTGCCCGGCGAACACCGCGAAGTCGGCGCCGAGGTCGAGCACGTCGACCGGCAGGTGCCCGCCGCTCTGCGAGCAGTCGAAGCACAGCAGGATCTCCGGATCGATCCGGCCGCGCAGTTCCTCGAGCGTGGTCAGCCCGCCGTAGACGTGGTGCAGGTGGCTGGTGGTGATCAGGCGGGTACGCGGGCCCACCTGGGCCGCGATGTCGTCGATGTCGGCCTCGCCCGCCGCGGTGCTGCGGTAGGGCCGCAGGACGATCCGGCGCCCGAACCGGGCCAAGGTGTCGCGCAGGTGGTGCCAGGGCAGCACATTGGACGCGTGATCGGCGGGGTTGTAGAGGATCTCGTCCCCGTCGTCGAGGACGGCCAGCCCCCAGCTGTAGGCGACGGCGCCCAGTGCGGCGGTCGCCCCACCGGTGAACACGATCTCGTCGGGGTGCTCGGCGCCGACGAACGCCGCGGCCCGGGAACGGATGGCCGCGATCCGCGCGGACAGCGAGGTCGCCCAGCCGTAGGTGCCGCGCCCGGCATTGGCCGTGTGCTCGGCGTGATAGCCGGTGACGGCGGCGATCACGGTGTCCGGCTTCTGGGTCGTGGCGGCGCTGTCGAGATACACCACGGCCGGATCGGCCAGTGCGGGAAAGCGGCCGCGGATCGTGGCGGGCACCGGGGTCGGCGCGTGCCGCAGCACCGGAACGGCGGTGAGCTCGGGCCGGAGGGGGTGCACGAGATCAACGATACGCACTTTTCTGGTACGGCTGACGAAGAATTCTCGCGGGCAACGCTTTTCGGGCGCGGGCTCAGTACTTGCCCTGCAGGTAGTCGACCAGGTGTCCGCGTTCGGCGGCCAGTTCGGTGATCTCGCTCTTCACCACGTCGCCGATGCTGACGATGCCGATCAGCCGGTCCGCCTCGACGACAGGCATGTGCCGGACGCGATGCTCGGTCATGACCTCGCGCAACGAGGAGACGTGGTCGTCTGGTCCGCAGGTGCGCACCCGGTCGGTCATGATCTCGGCGACCGGCCGGTCGAGCAGGGCGGCGCCGTGGCGGTCCAGGTGGCGGACCACGTCGCGCTCGGAGACGATTCCGCTGATGGTCGCCCCGTCGGGGGAGACCACCACCGCGCCGATATTGTGCTCGGCCAGCACGGTGAGCAGGGCGCGCACCGTGGTCTGCGGCCCCACCGTGGCCACTGTCGTGCCCTTGTTGCGCAGAATCTCCGCTATCCGCATATGCCGCTCATCCGTGTCGAGCCCGATCGTTCCCCTTCAGGATGCCTGGGGTGACACGGCTGTGACCAGCACGAAGACGTTACAACCGGCTATTCGTCGTCCAAGCCCGCGGAGAGATAGGCCGCGGCGGCCAGCCATTGCCTGCACTGCGGACCGTGCACGTCGTGCTGGCGCAGCATCTCGCGGGCCTGGCGGTAGGTGAGCCCGAGCGGCTCGTCGCTACACGATCCGGAGGACGCGCCCGCCGTGCCGAGGTATCGCGGGATCTCGAGGCCGGTGCTTCCGGCCGAGACCCGGCGGGGTGTTCGAAACGGCGTACTCATCCGAGTCCCCTCGCATCCGGCAGCGGAGGGCCCATCCGGCTGGTGCTGCCGACGTCCCTTCCGGTGATCTTGAGGCCTGAGTCTACGGGGGTGTTGTTTGCAGATGCAAGAACATCTGCACTGTCGATTCGGACGTGTCGGGCAGCTGATCGGGTTGTCGCGCTTGCGAATTCAGGGGACTGGACGTCACCGATCGAGCGTGCGCCCAGGTCGTGTCGTCGGGTAAGTACCGACCGGTGCGGCCGCATGTGAACCGTGTTAGTGTCCCGATCGCAATGTGCAGATGCAAGAACGTTTGCACGTGCATCTGCAACTTTCGCACTGATGGCATCAATCGAGAACGAGGAGTGTGACGTGTCCGGTATGCACCATGATCAGCGGGAACGCCCGGGCGTCGGCGACTGGCGCAAGAGCACGTTCAGCAACCCCAGCGGCAACTGTGTCGAGGTGGCCGAGGCGACGGACGGTTCGGTCGCCGTGCGCAACTCGCGCGACCCGCACGGCTCGGTGATCTTCTACACTCGGCCGGAAATCGACGCTTTCATCCGCGGCGCGAAGGCCGGAGAGTTCGACTACTTGACCCGGTGATCGGTAATATCGGCAGCCATGACGGCTGAACCCGACGAGATCGGTCGCGTGCAACCCGTTGTCGATCGCGGCCCCACCGTGCTGCGCATCGCCCTCGGTGGCCAGTTGCGCAAACTGCGCGAGAGCAAAGGCATCACCCGCGAGGCGGCTGGTGACGCGATCCGTGGCTCACACGCCAAGATCAGCCGGCTCGAACTGGGACGCACCGGATTCAAAGAACGTGACATCAGGGACCTGCTCACGCTCTACGGCGTCCACGACACCCGCGAGCGTGAGTCCTTCTTCGAACTGGCCAGGCAGGCAAGTGAACCCGGCTGGTGGCATCGCTACAGCGATCTGCTGCCCTCCTGGTTCAGTACCTACCTCGGGCTCGAGCAGGCGGCCAGTCAGATCCGCACGTACGAGGCCCAGCTGGTGCCCGGCCTGCTGCAGACGCCGGAGTACACGCGCGCCATCGTGACTCTCGGGTTCGACGACGCCGATACCGAGCGACGGGTGCAGGTCCGTCAGCTCCGCCAGGACGTGCTGCGCCGGGTCGACCCACCGGTGGTGTGGGCGGTCATCGACGAGGCCGTCCTGCACCGCCCGATCGGCGGGCACGAGGTGCATCGCGCGCAGCTGCGCTACCTGGCCGAGCTGTCCGCGCTGCCGAACGTGACCGTGCAGGTGCTGCCGTACTCTGCGGGCGGGCACGCCGCGGCGGGCAGTTCCTTCAGTATTCTGCGGTTCGCCGAGCCCGAGCTGCCCGACATCGTCTACCTCGAGCAGCTCACCAGTGCGCTGTACCTCGAGCGGCGGCAGGACCTGGCGCTGTATCTGTCGGTGATGGACCAGCTCAGCGTGCAGGCCGCCCGGCCCGATCGCTCGCGCCAGATCCTGCTCGACTACGCCGATCGCGCCTGAGGCCGGACACCGCTACCGGGCGCCGCTGACGGCGCCCGGTCCGGGTCGGTGATTCAGTAGCGGATGCAGCCCGCGGCGATCCGCCAGAAGGTGTCGGGGGTCAGCGTCTGCAGATCCCAGTCGTCGGCCAATTCGTGCGCGGTGGTCACGATCCGGTCGATATCGAAATCATTGCGTGTCGCCGCGCCGGTGGATTCCACGGCATCGATGACATAGGCGACCGCTGTTTCCCTGGAGCACCCTGCGGTGACGGGGTGGGTCGTCGCTGCGCGATCAGCGAGGCCGAATCGGCCGTTGGTGTTGTTCATGGTGAACGCCCCTGTGTTTAGGCAGTGGCAAACCCAAGGCAAACATAGCCCCAGGTGTGCCGCTCGCGGCCTCCCCTGACTATCCCCTGAATTGTGTTGCGGCCCTGAGTTTAGGACGGGGCAAGTTTCGAATGCAAGCACATCTGCACGATCGATTCCGTCTCGATGCAGCGCATTTCTCGGCTTCTGAGCGGCGAATCCGCGGGTGCGCCACCGTGTTCACGACAAACGGCGGGTGGATAACGGCGTGACCGGCGGCTGGTCCCTCCCGCGGCGTGATGCGGGGACTGCCGCCGGTCGGCGAGAATCGACCCTACGGCCGAATATTGTTGCGATAGTTAATTTTCGGCTACCGAATTGCCGACACGGCCGCCGCGATCGGCGCCGTTCCGGAGACCACTTCCAGCGTGCGCCCAAAAGTGTTGTCCGCGTCCAAGATCGACGCGAGCGTCGCGGCGACGTCGGCGCGGGGGATCGGACCCCGCGCAATCGGCGGTGGTCCGAGCGTGACCAGACCGTTGCCTGCCGTGTCGGTGAGCATGCCGGGGCGCAGGATGGTCCAGTCCAGGGCGCGCGACCGCAGATCGTCCTCCGCGCGGGTCTTGGCGTCGATGTAGGCGGCCCAGACCTCGTCGGTGCCCGGTGCGGGCGGCGCGCCGGCGCCCATCGTCGAGATCTGCACGAAGCGCCGGACGCCGGTCCGCTCGGCGGCGTCGGCGAGCTGCACCGAGCCGTTGAGATCGACGGTGTATTTGCGCGCGGCACCGCTGCCCGGGCCCGCGCCGGCGGCGAAGACCACCGCGTCCGAGCCGGCGACCGCGGCGGCCAAATCGTCGGGGGTATCGCGTTCCATATCGAAGATGACCGGAACGCCGCCGGTCGCGACGATATCGGCGGCCTGGTCGGGGCGGCGGATGAGCGCGTGGACCTGGTCACCGCGGCGGGTGAGCAGCGAGGCCAGCAGCAGGGCGATCTTGCCGTGCCCACCGGCGACGACGATACGCATGCGAGTGCTCCTTTCGAGCGGAGAGCGGACAGTCAGCGTTCCGGGCCGCCGGGATTGCAGTTCGCCGACACCGTGGCCGAATAGCCGACGGCCGGTCGCCACGGTTCGAGGTTCCAGCTCGGTTTGTCGGGCGCCACCATCCTCGCCCACACCCAGTGGCAGAGGAACTGGTCCCGCATCCCCGGCGCGTCGGCGTCGGCGTCCAGGGCGAGGATCTCCTGCCAGGCGAGTTCGTCGGTGCCCGGCGCGTCGGTGCGTCGGCCCGCGACGGTCGGCACGACGAGCAGGCGAGGGCCGTCGGCGGTGTCGGTCCAGGTGAGGTGGTCGATCAGCGGCAGTCCGGCATACGGATCGACCGTCGGTGTCGGCGCGGCGAGGGTGACCGGAGGCTTGCTGGTCGAGCGGGGCGGCGTGGTGGTCGTCGACGGAGTCACCGTCGCCGGCTCCTCGGCGGCGGTCGAGCCGCAGCCGGTGAGGCCGAGCATCGCGACGGCGGCGAGTGCGGCCGACAACTGCCACCGAATCACGCGTCGCCCCTCCTCGTCGTCCAGGCGCGCGGCCGGGACGCGGCCGCCCGGCCAGCCTAGTGCGGTCGGCCCGGCGGTGCCGGTGGGCTCAGTGCCAGAGCGAGCGGCAGGGGAGTCGGCGCAGGTCGGGACCCACCTGCCCGTCGACGGTGACCAGCAATCCGGCGTGCACCGCCGCGGTGGTGAACTCCCACGCCTCGGCAGGGGTCGCCGCGTACTCCAGAATCAGCGCGTCCTGCGGTGTCGCGCCGTCGAAGTAGACCGTGATCCGCCGGGTCGGTATCTCGGTGCGGTCGGCGCGGTGGGAGGTGGCGGCGATGTTCTCGTCGATGGGAATCATGGCGTGCTCCTTATGCCCCGGCGCTGGTGGGCGCCTTCCTACTCGACGGTAGGGCCCGGGCCGTCGAGTGGAACATGTTCTGGAATTCACTGGAGATCTCACAGCCCTCCGGCGCCGCGGCGTGACGGTGGCAGACGAGAATCGCCGTCGACTTGCATCCGGTCACAACCCGCATTCCTGCCGGTTGTGAGCTCCGCCGATCTCGGTCCGAAGGGGTACCGACGAGCCACGCTACCGGCAAGTATCGGTCTCGACGGCAGCGACACGGGAGGACGGCCGGATGATCTGGGTTGCCGCGGCACAACGGGCTCGGCTCCGCCGCACACTGCTGGCCGTGGCGGCGCTCGTGCTGGCCGTGGTCTGCGCTGCCCCCACACACAGTTCACCGCTCTCTCCGAGCGCCGATCCCGACCCCTTCTACGCCCAGCCCGCCGACCTGTCGGCGTCGCGGCCGGGCGACGTACTGGACGTGCGGCCGATGCCGCCCCTGGCGATCTTCCCCGACACCAGGATCACCCTGGTCAAGTTCCGCTCGACCAACTCGGCGGGCGAACCGATCGCGGCGACCACGACCGTGCTGCAACCGGCGGGCCACCGCCGGGACGCGCCGGTGCTGTCCTACCAGCACATCATCAACGGACTCGGCGTGCGCTGTTCGGTCTCCAAGGTGCTCTACACCGACGACCCGAACCTGATGGTCCGCGAGGCGGTGTTCTGGAATCTCACCCTGCGGCGCGGCTGGACGATGGCGCTGCACGACCATCTCGGGCCCAACTTCGCCTACGGCGCCGCCAAATTGGGCGGGCAGGTGACCCTGGACGGCATCCGGGCGATCCGCAATGTCGACGACCTGCTGGTCGCGGGGAGCCGGGTCGCGATGGCGGGCTACTCCGGCGGTGGCATGGCGACAGCCTGGGCAGCGGCGCTGCAACCCAGCTACGCGCCCGACGTCGCGGTCGCCGGCGCGGCGCTGGGCGGGGTGCCGATGAACCTGGTGTCGATGCTCGAGGGTCTCGGCTTCGGCTCGCACCCGGTGTTCGGCCTGGCGCTGGCGGCGGGATCGGGCTGGAACGGGAGTATCCGCAACGGTTTCCGATCAGCGAGCAGATGAACGCGCGCGGCCTGGCAGCCCGCGCCTCGATCGCCGACGCGTGCACCAACGACATCCTCGGCGCGGGCGCGGGCCGCGGCATCCTCGACTTCGCCGCGACGACTTCGATGGTCGACGACCCGCACGCCCGCGCCGTCGTGGAGGAGAACAGCCTCGAGCTCTACCCAGGAACGCCGACGATGCCTGTCTTCGAATGGCATTCGCCCATCGACGGCCTGATCCCGGTCGAGGCGATCACCGCCACCACACACCGCTGGTGCGCGGCGGGCACCCCGCTGGTCACCGAATCGACCCCGACCCCGGACCACCTGACCGCAGCTGTGCTCGGACTACCTTCCGCGCTGAGATGGCTCGACGCGCGGCTGCAGGGGGAACCGGCGCCCAGCACCTGCTGAGCCCGGTTTCGATCGGCCCGGATCCGCACGCCCCGAAGCGGATTCGGGCCGATTGTTGTTGCGATCGTGCCGCATTGCGTCACGACTCGGGCACGACGCCGATCCGGCGGGGTGGTTCCGGCGTACCTTCAGTGGACTGACGAGGGTGCGCTGGGGGAAGTTCGACGGGAGACGAAGCACCGCATCGCCGCACGTCAGCGACGAATCCGACGTTGCCACCCGAAGGCGTGTGTGCCATGCGATCTGTGCGTGTGTTGGTCTGCTCGATCCTGCTGCTGTGTTCGTTGTCCGTCGGCAGTGCCGCCGCCGAACCCACCCCGGAATTCCCGGTGCCGCAACCGGGTACGCCGGGGTTCCTGCCCGACTTGCAACGCTGGATCGATCAGGTACTGCCGTCACCGATCCAACCGGCGGCCGGTGCCGATCCCGATGCCGAGCTCGCCGCGCTGCGGGCCGCGGTCCTGCCGTCGGCCGTGGGCGACGCGATGTTCGACCATTGGCCCGACGGGCTGGCCGATTACACGCCGGGACAGATCATCGCCACCCGCGACATCCTCGCCACCGCGGGTCCGCTGACCCTGGTGCCGCTGCGCTCGGCCACCCTGCTCAAATATCGCACCGACGATTCGCAAGGTCGCCCGTCCTTCGCCACGGCGACGCTGCTCGTGCCCGCCACCGACTGGACCGGACCCGGCGATCGGCCGGTCCTGGTCAACAACCTGCCGATCGACGCGCTGGGGCGCGACTGCACGCCGGGATACACCCTCGCGCACGGCCTCACGCTGCACTCGAGCTCGACCGAATTCATCCCGCCGACCACGCAATTGGCGGCACTGCGTGGATACGCCGTGCTGGTGCCCGATCACGAGGGCCCGTGGATGGCCTACGCGGAGCCGTATGTCGCCGGGCACGCGGTGCTCGACGGAATCCGGGCCGTGCGCGGCCTCGACCCGGCGGTGTTCGGCGCGAGCCGGTTCGCGATGACCGGCTACTCCGGCGGTGCCATCGCCACCCACGGCGCGGCCAAGCTGATCGACTCCTACGCGCCGGAACTCGCCGACGTGATCGTCGGGGCGGCGCTGGGCGGTGTGCCCGCCGATTTCGAGATCCTCTCGCGCAGTATGAACGCCAATCTCGCCTCCGGGATCTTCATGGCGGCCACCTTCGCGATCGGCAGGGAACGTCCCGAGATCCTGGCCGCGATGAACAACCTCGCGCGCTGGGTCGCCACCTCGGTGATGAAGGACCAGTGCGTGAGCGTGTTCGCCGTCCCCGGCGTCCTGCACCTGCCGATCGATGTCGGCGCGAACATCCCCGACCCGTTGCGCTCGGACCTGGCCACCCGGATCTACGAGATCACCCGGATGGCCGGAATGCGCTCGGCCACACCGCTCTACATCTACAACGGCGAGCAGGAGTTCTGGATCCCCGCCGCCGGCGCGCGGAATCTGTACAACGAGCAATGCTCGCTCGGCGCGAACGCGGTGTACCGCAGCGTGTTCGGTGAGCACGTGATCGGTGCGGTCACCGGATATCCGGAGGCGATGCTCTGGCTCGACGAGCGATTGCAGGGTGTCGCGGCACGCAGTGAATGCTGACCGGCGGAAGTGGGAATTCTCTTCGATCTTCGCGGGCGGCTGCTGTGAAAGGTCAGCGGGCCGCGGAATTCCCGGGTGGTGTGGGCGATGACAGCCGGTCAGCGCTGGTGAGACGGCGATGAAGGGGATCCGGTCCGCGGTGCGGTCCGGATTGCCGAAGAATTCCTGTGCCCCCTCATGGGGGTTTTCGATCAGCCGTGGTGACCTGTCCAGAAACCCGGAAACGGCCGAATTGCGGGGTTTTTCGGGACTTATGTTCGGTGCGGTTTCGACAAAGCCATTCGTATTTCTCGAATCGCACAGGAAGATACGCCAACGATGAAATCTCCCAGTCGCAGACGGACGCTACACACGGCGGTGCTCACCGGCGTCGGCGCGCTCGCCGTCGCGCTCACCGGTCCGGGGGCAGCCGCGTCCCCCGACCCCGCGCCCTCCGAGCAGGCCCTCGCCGACATCATCACCTCCGGCCGCGAAGTGGCCGGGCCGGGTAGCGGTTCGGCCTGCACCTCCGGCAGCGGCGCCGGATCGGGGAACGGCTCGGGCAACTGCTACGGCGGTTCGGGCTCCAGTTCGGGCTCCTCCGGTGGAAAGTCCACCGACACCATCGGTTACGGTCCCGCGCAGACCGCTTTCCTGGCCGCGTTCGCCTACGGCCTCGGCAACGGCGACGCCGCCCCGCCCGGCGCCAACGACTGGAACTGCAAGCCGACCGCCGAACATCCGCGTCCGGTGGTGCTGTTGCACGGCACCTGGATGAACGCCTATAACGGCTACGCCTTCATGGGTCAGCCGATCAAGGACGCGGGCTATTGCACCTTCACCTTCAACTACGGCCGCTCGGGCCTGGTCGAAGGCGGCGGCCTCGGCTCGCTGCTGCCCGGCGTCATGGGCACCGGCTACATCCAGGACTCGTCCAAGCAGGTCGCCACCTTCGTCGACCGTGTGCTGGCGGCCACCGGCACCGACGAGGTCGACATCATCGCCCACTCCCAGGGCGGCGCGCTGGCCAACTGGTACACCAAGTACGACGGCGGCGCGGCCAAGGTGAAGAACCTCGTCACCTACGGTGCCACCCACCACGGCACCAGCCTCGACGGCATCGGTGCCCTGGGCCGGATGATCAACAACGCCGGTATCGACATCCTGGGTCTGATCGAGATCTTCGTCGGGCATGCCGGCATCCAGCAGACGATCGGTTCGGACTTCGTCAACCAGCTCAACGCCAACGGTGACACCGTCCCCGGCGTCGACTACACCGTCGTCGGCACCCGCTACGACGAGGTCACCAACCCCTACGACCTGACCTTCCTGAAGCCCGGTCCCGGCGCCACGGTCGACAACATCACCCTGCAGGAGGGCTGCGAACAGGACGTTTCCGACCACCTGACGATGATGTACTCCCCGCGCGCGCTGTCGATCGCGCTGCGGGCCCTCGATCCGGCGAGCAGCCCGAACCTGGTCTGCGAGTTCAACCCCTGGCTGGTCGGGGGTGGTGGCTCCCTGTGAGACGAGGCGAAGGCGCTGTCCGCGATCGCGGACAGCGCCTTCGGCGTCGCGGGGGTGGGATCAGGCCGCGGAACGGTAGCTGCGGGCGACCAGCGCCGAGCGCAGATACCACAGACCCGAGGGCTGGGTCGGGTCGAAACCGGTGAGCTGGCCGATCCGCTTGAGCCGGTAGTCGACGGTGTTGGTGTGCACGTGCAGCACCCGGGCGGTGCGCTGGCGGTTGAGATTGTTCGCGATGTGGCGCTGCAGGGTCTCGAGCAGTTCGGGGTACTGGTCCAGCGGATCGAGCAGCGAACCGAGGAACTCCCGGCCGGGGCCGGGGCGGGTCAGCTGGTACTCGAGAGCCAACTCGTCGAAGCGGTACAGCCCGGAGGTGACCTCGAGCCGCTGCACCATGTCGAGCAACTCGTGGGCCTGGTCGGCGGCATCGGGCACGCCGGTCGTGCTGGTCTCCACCAGCGCCGCGGTGATACCGACCTGGGCCGCCTGCGAGAGCTGGGCCACGAGGGCGGCGAGGCCGTCGCGATCGAAGGTGCCCGCGGGGATGAGCACCGTGCCGCCGTCGACACTGAGCAGCGACAGCGCCGAATCGCCGCAGCGCTTGGCCAGCTCGGCCTGCACCCGGCGCAGCTTGCGGCGCGCGACCACCTGGGCGTCGAGGGCCGGGTTGGCCTCCTCGCGGTGCGGCGGGATCGCCAGGGCCAGAACGGCATAGGTCTCGGCGATGGCGATGCCGCACTCGCGGGCCATCGTCGAGGTGCTGTGGCCGCCGAGCAGCGCCGAGGTGAGGGTGTGCACGGCGGTGTGGTGCTCGCTGACCACGCCGCGCAACTCCCGCACGTAGGCCAGCGACACCTGGGCGGTGATGGTGTCGAGCATCTCCATCACCATCTTGACGCCGTCGACGAGATTGTCGTAGTCCTTCACCGACGCGTTCGCGACCACCAGGTCGAGGCCGATCTTGAACCCTTCGGCGATCGAGTGGTGGATGGTGTCGATCGGCACGCCCTCGCGGGCCCAGCCGCTGGCCGCGTCCTGCAGGCGCTGCAGCTTGTTGGGGATGTCGCGGCCGTCGAGCATGCTGACGGCGAATTCGAGGCAGATCCGGGTGATGGTGGTGACGTCGCCGGTGATCGCGTCGCCCGGCAGCGTGCCGCAGGGGACGACATTGGCGACGAAGTGGCCGACCATCTGCCGAGACAGGGCGCGCACGTCCTTCAACGGCGACGACATCGGCTGACCGGAGATGGTCAGTGATTGCCGGGGTGGATTCTCAACGGACATCTGTGTTCCCTTCGCCCATCTTGCGGCTCTGCCCCCGCTGTCCAGCGTGTTCACCCTAGCCAACCCGCGGCGATGCCGGAATGGAACGTCAGGTTATGGGTCGTGGACCCATGCTTGCTTGCCTGCTTGGTGAGCGGTCACAAGTCTGGTCCATCGCTATGAGTGGTTGTAGAGTTCTCCGCGCCGGAACGAACCGATAGGGGCACCATGCGACCTGCCGTCCGTTGTCTGGTCTGGGAACTGGACGAAACCCTGTGGGACGGCGTTGTCCACGACTCGACCAGCACCACGCTGCGCCCGCAGGCACTGCGTACGCTCACCAAGCTGAGCGAACGGGGAGTGCTGCATGCCGTCGCGGCACGTGGTGATCGTTCGCGCACCCTGCGCACGCTCTATCGGCACGGCCTCTACGAGATGTTCTCGGCGGTCGAGGTGGGCTGGGGCCGCAAGTCGGCCTCGATCGTGCGGATCGCCGACACCCTGGGCCTCGGGCTGGACGGGATGGCGTTCCTCGACGCCGAGCCGGTCGAGCGCGCCGAGGTCTCGCGTGCGCTGCCGATGGTGCGCTGCTATGCCGCCCGCAACGTGGACATGCTGCCGCTGTTGCCGGACTTCCGGCACGACCTGCGTTCGGGCCCGGTCCCGACGCCGCCGCTGGGGTTCGCGCGCGTCCCGGCCCTGTGACGGCCCGGATTCGGCTGCGCGCGCTGCCTTCTCGCACGCGATGCGGCACCGCATCGCGTGCGATCTTGCACAGCGTGCCGAAATCGACCGGGTGGCAGCGTCTCAGGACTGATCC
This sequence comes from Nocardia sp. No.11, assembly GCF_038752175.1. NCBI lineage: Bacteria > Bacillati > Actinomycetota > Actinomycetes > Mycobacteriales > Nocardiaceae > Nocardia > Nocardia sp. No.11. The sequence continues at coordinate 26,717 of NZ_JBCGFB010000036.1, forward strand.
GGCAGCAGCGACAAGGTGAGACCGGCCAGCCTGACCGGGTCGGCGACCACGTCGTAGGCCGCGATCCGCGTTGCCCGGATGGTGAAGGTGAGCACGAACAGCGGCCTGCCCGCCCGGACAACGACGAGCCCCGGCCGACCGTCGACGAGGACCAGGACCGCTTCCCGCGAGCGCTGCCGCAGCACGACCGCGCCTTCGGCGACGGCGGCCGCGCCCCGGACCAGGGCGGCCATGCCGGGCGGGAGCGCCGCCGGATCGGCCGAGCGCACGACATCGGGGGCGAGCACCGCCAGCAATTCGTCCAGGTCGCCCTCGCGCGCGGCCTTCAGGAACGCCGCCACCGCGGTCCGCTGCGCGGTCAGTTCCGCGGGCTCGATCCGGGCCGGCGCGTGGACGCGCTGCCTGGCCCGGCTGGCCAGCTTCTTGGTGGTGGCCGGTGTCCGCCCGAGCATCGGGGCGATCTCGGCGAACGGCACGGCGAACAGGTCGTGCAGCACGAACGCGACCCGCTCCTGCGGGCCGAGCACATCGAGCACGACCAGCAGCGCGCGGCCGACCGCGTCGGCGAGCAGCGCGTCGTCCTCGGGGTCGGCGCCCGGACCGGTGGCCCGCGTGTCGGCGAGGTCCGGCGCCGTGGTCTCGGCGCGCTGGGCGCGGGCGCGCAGCAGATCCAGGCAGATCCGGGAGACGACCGTGGTCAGCCAGCCGTCGAGATTGCCGATCTCGGCCACGGCGACGCGATCCAGACGCAGCCAGGCCTCCTGCACGACGTCGTCGGCCTCGGCGGCGGTGCCCAGCATCCGGTAGGCGATTCCGCGCAGCCGGTCACGGCGCTGTTCGAAGGCGAGCGCGAGCGCATCCGTCTGCATCGGTCACCTTTCGGCCGGCCCGTTCGTCATCGGATCGACGGCGGTCGCCGTCGCTCACCGTAGACCGGAGGAACCCACTCATGCACACGAGCTTCGTCGTCGTCACCGTGCTCGCCGCCTCGGCCGCGCTGATCGCCGCGGCGATCGACGTCGTCCGCGCCGACTGGATCCGCGCGAACATGCGCCGCTACGGGGTCGCACCGTGGACGCTCACGCCGCTGGCGGTGATCAAGGCGGTGGGCGGTCTCGCGCTGCTGGCCGGGCTGGCCTGGCGGCCGCTGGCGATCGCCGCCGCGGCCGGGCTCGTGGTGTATTTCCTGTGCGCGGAGCTGACCGTCCTGCGTGCCCGCGCCTACGCCGACCTCGGCTACCCGTTGCCGTATCTGCTGCTCGCGGGCGCCTCGCTGACGCTGGCCGCGGTGTGAGGCGGTGGTGGGGGGGCCCCCCGGACGCCCCCCCCCCCNTCTGCTGCTCGCGGGCGCCTCGCTGACGCTGGCCGCGGTGTGAGGCGGTGGTGGTGCGCCCGGTCGGACGCGCCACCACGCCCGGGTCAGGACTCGGCCAGGATGAAGTCCGCCGCCTGTTCACCGATGAAGATGGCCGGGGCGTTGGTGTGCCCGCGGATGATCAGCGGCATCACCGAGGTGTCGGCGACGCGCAGGCCCTCGACACCGCGCACCTTCAGGTCCGGGGTGACCACGCTGGCCGCGTCGGTACCCATTCGGCAGGTGCCGACCGGGTGGTACAGGGTGTGCGAGAACTTCTCGAGCGTCAGCGCCATGGTCGCCTCGAGATCGTCGGGCGCCTCCGGCGGGTAGATCAGCTCGCCCAGCGCGCTCTTGAGCGCGGGCTGCTGGACCAGGCTCGCGCACACCCGCAGTCCGGCGATCAGCGCCGCGCGGTCGGCGCCGTCGGGATCGGACAGGTACCGCGGGTCGATGACCGGCTTGGCGGTCGGATCGGCCGACGCGAGACCGATCCGGCCCCGGCTGCGCGGGCGCAGCAGGATCGCGCCGAGGACGACGCCGTGCTCGGTCGCCTCGACCAGGCCCTCGTGATAGAACGGCGCCGGCGCGTAGATCAGTTCCAGATCGGGGTGCTCGAGATCGGGCTCGCTGCGCACGAACCCGTACGCCTCACCGACATTGGAGGTGAGCATGCCGCGATGGCGGACCAGGTAGTTGATCAGCTCCAGCGGCTTCTCCGCCGCGAACAGCGAGTCGCCCTCGACGCTGTAGCCCAGGGCCGCGATCAGATGGTCCTGCAGGTTCGCACCGACCTCGGGGGAGTGCGCGACCACCTCGATGCCGTGCTGCTTCAGCTCGTCCTGGTCGCCGATGCCCGAGAGCTGCAGCAGCTGCGGGCTGTTCACCGCGCCACCGCACAGGATGACCTCGCGATTCGCGGTCACGGTGTGGGTCTGCCCGGCGTGCAGGTACTCCACGCCGGTGGCCTTGGTGCCGTCGAAGAGCACCCGGGTGGCCAGCGCTTCGGCGCGCACGGTCAGGTTGGCGCGCTTCATCGCCGGGCGCAGGTACGCGTCGGCGGTGCTCCAGCGCCTGCCGTCGCGCTGGGTCACCATCGTCTGCGAGAAGCCCTGCGGCGCGGGCCGGTTCGGCGACTCGAGTTCGTGGCCCGCCTGACGCACGGCCTCGAGGAAGGCATGCGTCGAAGCGCGCGGGCTGCGCTGGCGCTGCACGTGCAACGGGCCGCGCGAGCCCTCGTCCGGGTACTGCGCGTCCTGGACATTCTCGATCTTGCGGAACTGCTCGACCGCCGCCGCGAAGTTCCACTCCTTGCCGGCGAGGAGCCCCCACTCCTCGTAGTCGGCGCGGAAACCACGCACCCACATCATCGCGTTCATCGACGACGAGCCGCCGAAGGTCTTGCCGCGCGGCCAGTAGATCTGCCGGTCGCCGAGGCCGGGCTGCGGCTCGGTCAGGTAGTCCCAGTCACGCTCGGTGCGGAACAGCTTCGAGAACGCCGCCGGAATATGGGCGAACTTGTCGTCGTCGGCCGGACCGGCCTCCAACAGCACGACCGTGGTGCCCGGGTCGGCGCTGAGCCGATTCGCGAGCACCGCCCCCGCCGACCCCGAGCCGACGATCACGTAATCCGCGGACGTCCCACCTGCTTGCACTGTCCAACTCCGATCCTGCACTGCATCTGTCGTAGCCAACTGGACGCGCCCGCTCGCGGGCCCGAAAAGCCCGCGAGCGCAGCCGGACTCGTCGTCCGGCGGCGGCGCTGCAAGCAGCGTACTGACAGTGGCGGTCCGGTGGGTGCCGCCTGACTCAGTCCGAGCCGGCCGCTGCCGCGGCCTTGCCCGCGCGACGGCCGTAGAAGCTGCCGTCACCGAGTGACGCACCGCTGACATAACCGTACGCGCACAGCCCTGACGTGCAACGACCCGCGGCGTAGAGCCCGGCGATCGGCTCGCCGCTGACGTGCAGCACCCGTGAGTCGAGGTCGGTGCGCAGGCCGCCCAGGGTGAATCCGGCGGTGAAACCGCGCAGATCGAAACCGGCCAGCGGGGTCGAGATCGGGCGCACCCACTCGGGCTTCTTGCCCAGCAGTGGATCGTTGCCGTTTTCGGCGTGACGGTTGTAGGTGGCGATCGTGGTCTGCAGCGTCTGCTCCGGCAGCCCCATGTCCGCTTCGAGCTCGGCCACCGTCTCGGCGACCCACTTGGGTGGGAACCGGAAGAACGGGGTGGCCGACTCGGTCGTCAGCGCTTCCTCGAGTGAGGCCTCGTCGATGACGAGGAAGGCCTGGTTGTCGTTCTGCAGCAGGGTCGCCTGTCCGATGCGGCCCGGGTAGGTGTCCTCGGTGACGTAGCGCTGGCCGCGCCCGTTGACGAGGATGCCACGCGCCATCATCTGCGGATCGCCGAAGATGGCGACCTCGCTGGCGTCCATGTGCGCGAGCTCGGCGCCCAGCGCCTGGGCGAGCCGGATGCCGATGCCGTCGTGCTCCTCGATCGCCGCGCCGGGCCTGCCGCTCAAGCGCGGGGTGTAGCGGTCGATCATCTCGGTGTCGTAGGCGAAGCTGCCCGTCGCCAGGACGACGCCGCGCGCGGCCCGCACGGTGACCGGCTTGCCGTAGGTGGTCGCCAGGACGCCGACCACGCGATCGTCGTCGTCGACGATCAGCCGGCGGATGCGGGTGTCGTACTCGACGTCGATGTCGAGCGTGGCGACGGTGTCGGCCAGCGGCTTCATCAGCATGTAGCCGCCGCTGCGCTCACCGATCTTCTTGCCCGCCAGCTCGGGAACGTGACCGCGCGGCGCGGGCTCGGCGATGTCGAGGAAGGGCGCGGAGTTCTCGCCGCCGGAGTACATCAGGCCCTCGTCGTGCGGCGGCTCCCAGCCGGGCTCGCCCCAGAACGACTCCTTGAACGGCACACCGCAGTCGACGAGCCAGTTGTAGTGCTCGACGCTGCCCGCGCAGTAGTCGTCGATCTTGGCCTCGTCGACGCCGGGACCGAGCGCCGCCTTGAGGAACGCGGCCATGTTCTCCGGGGTGTCGTCGAAGCCGAGCGCCCGCTGCAGCGGGGTGCCGCCGCCGAGGTAGACGAACCCGCCCGCCAGCGCCGCCGCGCCGCCCCAGCCGCCGGTCCGTTCCAGGATGAGCACCTTCGCGCCCGCTCTGGCGGCCTCGATCGCGGCGCACACACCGGCGATGCCGTATCCGGCCACCACCACGTCGGCCTCGAAATCCCAGTGCTCCACGGCGTTCGCGCGCAGCGGGCGGACGGTGTCGATCCGATGGGGCTGTTCGGTCACGGGCTTCCTCCGCTGCTCGGGTACGTACCGAAATGGTGCCGCCAACCGCGCGACAAAACAAGAACGTGTTACAAAACCTCCCGCCCAGCGGGACGCTTGCGCCCCGGTCGGGCTCCGGTACGGTGGCGATCGAACCGACGTAGACGAGATCTGGTGGTGTTGTGGTGAGCGCGAACATTCGAGACATTGCGGTGCAGACCCTGACCGGGACCGACACGACGCTGGGCGAGCTGGCGGGGGACCGGGCGGTGTTGCTGGTCAACGTGGCCTCCAAGTGCGGCCTGACCCCGCAGTACACCGGCCTGGTCGAGTTGCAGAAGACCTATGGTGAGCGGGGCTTCACGGTGATCGGCTTCCCCTGCAACCAGTTCATGGGGCAGGAGCCCGGCACCGCCGAGGAGATCCAGGAGTTCTGCTCGGTCACCTACGGCGTCGACTTCCCGCTGCTGGCCAAGGCCGACGTCAACGGCGAGGACCGGCACCCGCTCTACACCGCCCTGGTCGAGACCCCCGCCGCCGACGGCAGCGCGGGCGATATCCAGTGGAACTTCGAGAAGTTCCTGATCGGTCGCGACGGCACGGTGGCGGGTCGCTTCCGCCCGACCGTCACCCCGGACGCCGGCGAGGTCGTCGCCGCGATCGAAGCGCAGCTCTGATCGCGGGCTCGGCAGCATCGCTGTCGAGCCGCTGCGCAGACAGCGGGCAGGCTGTCGGCGCACCAGTAGTGCCGCGGGTCAGCGTCGCGCGCACCAGCCCGCACGCGTCCTGGACGGCCGCACCGATGTCTGCGTCCTCGCGCGACAGCGGGGCCGGCCAACCCGGCGCCGCCGCCCCGAGGCCGAGCGGGGTCGATGCCCGCATGCCATCGCTGCGGGATCCGCTCAGTGCAGTCCGGCGGCCGCGAACGTGATGCCCCTCGGCAGGCAGTGCGTGCCGGCATGCACTGCACTGTCACCCGCAGATGAATCGCGATCGCGAACAACCGGCCACCAGAACTCGCCATGATCGGCAGCAGCGTGGCGGCGGTGAACAACAGGCCTGGCGTCGCCTGCACACGCGGTGAGAGCAGCGGCTCCCCGTCGCACGCGGCCAGCCGTCCGTCGACCCGGGTATCGCCGCTGCCCGGCTGATGTCACACTGCGCGACCGCATGTCGTCATCTCGTCGACAGGTTCACCGGCGAAGGAGAAACACCCATGCGGATCGCAGTGATCGGCGCGAGCGGACGGATCGGCCGTGAGGTCGTCGACGTGCTGAACAACCAGGGGGAGGAGGTCGTCGAGATCACCCGCTCGGCCGGGATCGACGTGGTGACCGGGCACGGGCTGGCCGAGGCGCTGGCCGGAGCCGATCTGGTCGTCGACGCGATCAACGCCGAGACCACCGACACCGCCGCGGTTACCGCCTTCTTCGACACGGTCGCGCGCACCGTCGGCAGGGCCGCGGCGGCAGCGGGGGTGCGGCGGATCGCGGTGGTCTCGATCATCGGCATCGACGACTTCACCGCCGGACACTACGCGGGAAAACTGGCCCAGGAGCGCGCCTACCAGGCGGGCCCGGTCCCGGTGCGCATCCTGCGCGCCGCCCAGTTCCACGAGTTCACCGAGATGATGCTCGACTGGACCACCGTCGGTGATCGCGCCGAGGTGCCCGAGTACCGGGCGCGTCTGGTCGCCGCGCGCACGGTCGCCGAGCATCTGGCCGACCTCGTCCGTGCCGATGGCCCGATGATGGTCGAGATCGCCGGGCCCGAGGAATGGCGCCTGGCCGACGCCGTCGCCCGGGTCGCGGCCCGCCGCGGCGCACCGGCGCAGGTTGTCGAAGTGCGGAACACCGCCGACCCGGACCGCCGGTTGCAGGCCGAGGGGGCCCTGTTGCCCGGACCCACGGCGATCATCGCGGGCCCGACGTTCGCGGAGTGGCTCGACCGGCGGTGACACCGGCCTCGGGATAGCTTCCGTGCCAACGGAACCGATGCTCTAGGCTGAATTCGTACAGTCGGTCCGATGCCCACGGAGGCGCCCGATGTCGCACTCTCCTGCAGCCTACCCCAGCGCCGTTCCGGTCGGGGTGGACACGACCCGCGCGAGCATCGCGCGGGTCTACGATGCCGCGCTCAACGGCAAGGACAACTACGAGGTGGACCGGGCGGTGCTCGAGCAGGTCCGCACCGTCGCGCCGCAGGTCAACGATTTGGCGTGGGCCAACCGCGATTTCCTGATCCGCGCGTGCCGATTCCTGGCCAAGGCCGGGATCGATCAGTTCCTCGATCTCGGCTCCGGCCTGCCTACCGCGGAGAACACCCACCAGGTGGTCCAGCGCGTCGACCCGCAGTCGCGGGTGGTCTATGTCGACAACGACCCGTCGGTCCTCGTGCACGCCCAGGCGCTGCTGGCCAGCAACAGCCGCACCCGCATCGCCGAGGCCGACATCTTCCGTCCGCTCGAGGTGCTCGGCAACGAGACGGTTCGCGGCACGCTCGACTTCACCCGGCCGCTGGCGCTGTTCCACATCGGCACCCTGCACCACTACCTCGGTGAGGACGGGCCCGCGCTGATGCAGACCTATATCGACGCCCTGCCCTCGGGATCGTTCGTCGCGATCGCCCACTTCCACGACCCGCAGACACCGGAATACAGCGAGCTGGCCCGCAAGATGGAAGAGAAGTTCATCCACAGCCCGATGGGCAGTGGCCGCTTCCGGACCAGGGACGAGATCCAGGCCATGTTCGGCGACCTGGAGATGGTCGAGCCCGGCCTCGTCCGGTGCGACGACTGGTGGCCCGACGGTCCCCACCTCACCCCGCTCAACGCGGTCCGCCATTGCATCGTCGGTGGTATCGGCCGCAAACGGTAGGCCGACATTTCTGCTTGAATGGAAGTATGTGCCGGTGGATGGCGTACTCGGGTGAGCCGATCCTCGCCGAGGATCTGCTGTTCCGCCCTGAGCACTCCCTGATCGACCAGAGCCTGCACTCGCGCCTCGGCGTGACCACCACCAACGGGGACGGCTTCGGCATCGGCTGGTACGGCCTCGGCGCCGAGCCCGCGGTGTACAAGAGCATCGAGCCCGCCTGGAACGACCGCAATCTGCGCGAGATCGCGAGTCAGGTGCGCACGCCGATGATGCTCGCGCACGTGCGGGCCTCGACCGGGACGCCGGTGCAACGCAGCAACTGCCATCCGTTCCGGCACGGGCGATGGCTGTGGGTGCACAACGGCGCCCTGCGCGGCTTCCACGAGACCCGGCGCGATCTGCTCACCGCCGTCGAACCAGCGCTCTTCGCCGACATCGAGGGGTCGACGGACAGCGAAACCCTGTTCTACCTGGCTTTGACCTTCGGTCTCGCCGACGATCCGTTCGGTGCGGTCGCCCGCGCGGTCGGTTTCGTCGAAGACGTCGGGCACGCGCACGGCGTCGAGTATCCGGTGCAGATGACCGTCGCGACCACGGACGGAGAATTCCTCTGGGTGTTCCGCTATTCGAGCGAGCGAGAATCACGGTCGCTGTTCTTCTCGACCGAACTGGCCGCGTTGCGGGCACTGCACCCGGAGGTCGAGATCCTGCGCGAACTCGGCTCCGAGACGCGATTCGTGGTCTCGGAGCCGCTGCGCGACCTGTCGGGGGCGTGGAACGAAGTGCCGGAATCCTCGGCGGGGGTGGTGGGTGCCGGCGCCGATTCGATCCGGTCCTTCGAGCCGATCGCACCCGGCTGAGGATCAGCCGGCGGGATGCTTCCGGGCACGCGCGCGGCGCGGCGTCTTGGCCGGCGCGGCCGCTCTGGACGGTGGCGGTGCGGCGGGCGCCGATTCGACCGGCTCGTCACGCCATTTGATTTCGATTTCGATTTCGGTCTCGGTACCGTCGACCTCGATTTCGAATTCCCAACTGACCCGGTCGGCGACTTCGACCTCGATGGAATCGCCGTCCGAACCGAATTCCACCTCCGATTCGCCCGCCAGAGCCTTGCCAATCGCGATCAGGCGCTCGGACGCCTCTTTACGAGAGAGTTCGGACTTCCTCTTGATCTCCAACTTCGGCATATCGACTCCAGATGTCGGGTCTCGTGAATTGGATAACTACACCGTAGCCGACAGGTGGGTGAGGTCCTCGGAGATCTGCCAGAGGCGTGCGGCGTCGTCCGCGCTGCGCAGCCGGGAGTAGACGGCCTGCTCGGCGGGTGCGCCGGACAGGTGCCCGAGACCACTCGGACCGTACAGTCGGGCGCCGCGGGCGTCGGGCGAGGTGGCGGCCAGCAGCGCGGGCAGCAGCGCTGTCTCGACCGTCCCGACGAGGATGCCGCGCCGCGACAGCGCGTGAATGAGGCGCCTGCCGAGCGTGTCTCGTGTTCGGCCGAGTTCGGGCCGCGCCGCCAGGAGACTGGTGGGTGCGACCCCGGGGTGGGCGAGATTGCTGGTGATGCCCCAGCCCGCCGCCCGGCTGCGCCGATCCAGTTCGAGCCCGAACAGGCCGAGAGCGATCTTCGACTGGCTGTACGCGCGTTGGCCGTCGTAGGACCGTTCCCAGTTCAGGTCGTCCCAGTGCATGGCGTGCCGATTCGCGGCGATGCTGATCTGCGAGGTCACCCGCGCCCGCCCGGCGCGCAGCAGCGGCAGCAGCTGGGCCACGAGCGCGAAATGCCCCAGATGGTTGGTGCCGAACTGCAACTCGAACCCGTCGGCGGTGGTCTGCCGCTGTGGCGGGGTCATCACGCCGGCGTTGTTGACGAGCAGGTGGATCGGCCGGTTCTCCTCGCGCAAGGCCGCACCGAGTGCGGCGACCGAGTCCAGCGACGACAGATCCAGCTCGCGCACCGACAGCACCGCCCGAGGGTGCTGGTGCCTGATCTTCGCGACCGCCGCCTCGCCCTTGCGCCGGTTGCGCACGGGCAGGACGACCTCCGCGCCGGCGGCGGCCAGCCGGGTCGCCAAGCCCAGCCCGACGCCGTCACTGGCGCCGGTGACGACGGCGAGTTTCCCGGTGAGGTCGGCCACGATGAGGTCCGGCCGTGTGTGTGCCATGCGTTGCTCCTGGGTCGCTGGACGGGGGACGTGGTTTCAGGCTGCGCCCCGGACGCGTGGATATCCACGGTCTGTCGATCCCAGGCAACCCCGCGCCGCCGAGGGCAGACTGGGGACAGAACCGTGACCCAGGGAGGATGCAGCCGATGATCGACCGAGCGGGGCTCGCCGAATTCCTGCGCCGCCGCCGAGAAGCACTGCAACCCGAAGACGTCGGGCTCCCGCGCGGGGAACGCCGCCGAACGGCCGGACTGCGTCGCGAAGAGGTCGCCACGCTGTGTCACCTCTCCGCCGACTACTACAGCCGGCTCGAACGCGAGCGGGGCCCGCACCCGTCCGAGCAGATGATCGCCTCGATCGCGCAGGGGCTGCACCTGACGCTCGACGAACGCGACCACCTGTTCCGCCTGGCCGGACACAACCCACCCGCGCGTGGCTCGACCAGCGAGCACGTCAGCCCGGGCCTGCTGCGCATCTTCGATCGCCTGACCGATACCCCCGCCGAGATCGTCACCGAACTCGGCGAGACCTTGCGCCAGACCCCACTGGGTGTCGCCCTCACCGGCGACACCACCCGCTACACCGGCCCGGCCCGCTCCCTCGGCTATCGGTGGTTCACCGACCCTGCCACCCGGGCGATGTACCACCCCGACGACCACGCTCTGCACTCGCGCGTGTTCGCCTCGGGATTGCGCGCGATGGTCACGCTGCGCGGCCCCGATTCACGCGCGGCGCACCTGCTGGAGCTGCTGCTCGACCGCAGCGAAGAATTCCGCACCCGGTGGAAAGAGCACGAAATCGGCGTCCATTACACCGGTGTGAAACGCTATGTGCACCCCGAGGTCGGTGCTTTGGACCTGACCTGTCAGACACTTCTCGACCCCGACCAATCGCATCTCCTGCTGGTCTACACCGCCGTCCCCGGCAGCGAGAGCTACGACAAACTCCAGCTCCTGTCCGTCATCGGAGCACTCCCACCGGCATCTCCGACCGCGTGAATCAACGGCGCGCCCGTCGGGTTCGCACCCCGTCCTGGGAACGAATTCTCCCCTGCACCAGTGCGCATTCCGCTGCCACCATCGACTCGGACAGCACCACGGCCCAACGCTGTGAGCGTCCGTCGAGTCGATGAAGGAGACCGTCATTTCTACGAATTCTGCCGAGCGGGTGTCGCGTCATACGCAGACGGTGATCGTCGGTGGCTCGCTGGGTGGTTTGACCGCCGCGCTCTCGTTGGCCGCTCGTGGCACAGCGGTCACCGTCCTCGAGCGGACGACGGGGCGTACCCAACGCGGCGTCGCGATTCTGGTGTCGGTGCAAGTCTGCGCCGGGCTCTCGGACCGCAGGCACGCGAGATCGTCGGCAAGGCGCTCGGTCCCGCCTCGATGCGCCAGGGCGTGTACCCGCATGCCTGGTGGGACGTCTACTCGGCGCTGCGCGACGCCGTCGACGCGGAGCCGCTCGTCTCGGTGATCGAGAACGCGCACGTCGTCGAGATCGGCCAGGACGCCGATGCTGCCTGGGCCCGACTCGAGGACGGAACGGTGTGGACGTCCGAGGTGTTGCTGGGCGCCGACGGTTACCGCAGTGTGGTGCGGCGTGCCGTCGACGCGGCCCGTCCCGTGGCCGACTACGCGGGATACGTGGTGTGGCTGGGCCAATCGGAGCTGCCCGAGTCCTTCGCTGAGCGGGCCGGCGGCCCTGACTTCTTCAACGGTGCCGACGACATGCTCGCCGTGTACCCACTGATCGACCGTGACGGCGGCGTCACCCGATACGGCTGGGGCTGGTTCGATCCGCACCACACCTCGCTGTTCCGGCGAATCGGCGCGATCGACGGCACCGAGGTCAAGCACACACCGCGCGGAGACGCGATCCCCGACGAGGTCTACGACGAGATGATCCGCACCGCGCAAGCCCGATGGCACGAGCCTTGGCGCACCGGGGTCGTCGAGGCCTTTCGCTCCCGGGATGTGGTGGCCACACCGATCACCGAATACTTGCCGCACCGCGTGGTCGACGGCCGAATCGGCCTGCTCGGCGACGCCGCGCACGCGCAGACACCGATGACCGGGGCGGGATTCGAAGAAGCGGTGACCGACGCGGTCGCGCTGGCCGAGGCGCTCGACGACATGCCCGCCGACAAGGGCCTCGCGCGCTACGAATCGGCCAGACTGACCGGAATGCGTGCCAGGGTATCGGCGGCCAGTCCTTCAGCCGCTCCTTCACGTGCGCCTGAACAAGTGGGGGAGCCCCAACCACTCCATATTGATACGTTAATATTCGCATTTAACTATGAAAAGCTGACCGGCGGTATGCGGCGACGTCGCCTACCGCTTCGGAAGCAAGGAGGGGAGGCGAAACGTGCCGGCCGCGATCAGCGACGAAGAACGTCGCGCTCGCTGGGTCGAACACACGACGTAGTGGCACAGCTTCCGCTGACGGCCGGCGGGGGAAGGGTGCTCGTCGTGTGTGGGTCGGCTTGTCGCACGGCCGACCCGCACGCGGTCAGTAGGCGCGGGAGAAGATCACGCGCTTGCCGTAGGCGCTCGGCGCGGCACAGCGAACGCAGGCGCCGCTGTTCGCCTCGCCGGCCAAGGGAACGCAGCGCGGCGTCGCGGTGGTGATCGCTGCGATCTCGTTCTCGCAGCTGGGCCGCCCACAGTGGTGCGCGAGCGCCCACCCGGTCGACACCGCGACCTCGAAGGCCGCCCAGTCGTCGACGGTGCTGGTGTTCTCGTCGCGGAACGCGCTGGCGCGCGCCAGCAGGTACGCCTGGAAGTCGTCGAGGATGCCGGGCATCGTGTCGGGCAGGCTCGCCAGCTCCACCACCTGTTTGCCGTCGTCGCCGAGACGGCGGACCAGCACCGCGGTGCCCGCGGCGAGGTCGCGCGGGCCGAGTTCCAGCCGGACCGGCGCGCCCCGCATCTCCCACTCGTTGAATTTCCAGCCCGGCGTGTGGTCACGGTCGTCGACGTGGACTCGGACACCGGCCGCGCGGAGCCTTCCGGCGAGTTCGCCGGCCGCGGCCAGGACGGCGGCCGCGGTGTCGCCGCGCAGGATCGGCACGATCACCACCTGGTGGGGTGCCAGCCGGGGCGGGAGTACCAGGCCGCGGTCGTCGCCGTGGGTCATGACGATGCCACCGAGCATGCGGGTGCTCATGCCCCATGAGGTCGTGTGGCACAGCGTGTCCCGACCGTCCGCGGCCGCGTAGCTGATGCCGAAGGCCTGCGCGAAGTTGGTGCCCAGGTAGTGGGACGTGCCTGCTTGCAGGGCTTTGCCGTCCCGCATCATGGACTCGATGGTGATCGTCTCGACCGCTCCGGCGAACCGCTCGCCGGGAGTCTTCTCGCCGGGGACGACAGGCATCGCCGCGAGGTCCCGGGCGACGGTGGCGTAGATGTCGAGGGCCAGCGCGGTCTCCGCGCGCGCCTCGGCCTCGTCGGCGTGGGCGGTGTGGCCCTCCTGCCACAGGAATTCGGTGGTCCGCAGCAACATGCGCGGGCGCATCTCCCAGCGCACGACATTGGCCCACTGATTGAGCAACAGGGGCAGGTCACGGTGCGAGTCGATCCATTCGGCCATCATCTCGCCGATGATCGTCTCGCTGGTGGGTCGCACGACGAGGGGTTCTTCGAGCATTTTCCCGCCCGCGTGGGTGACAACGGCGACTTCGGGGGCGAACCCCTCGACGTGTTCGGCTTCGCGTGCGAGATGGGACCGGGGGATCAGGAGGGGGAAGTAGGCGTTCTCGTGACCGGTGTCCTTGATGCGGCGATCGAGCTCGGCCTGCAAGAGTTCCCAGATCCGGTACCCGTACGGTCGGATGACCATGGTGCCCTTGGCCGGTCCGCGGTCGACGAGCGCCGCCCGCAGGACGACCTCGTTGTACCAGGTGGAGAAGTCGGCGCTCTGGGCGGTGATTCCGCGCTCATCCCGTGCCATGGCACGAGGGTATCGCCGTGGTCTACCGATTTTTCGGGCCAGGATGTGTGGTCCAGGAGGTGCCCGAGGCCTGCTGTTTCGGCACTCGGAGACCGGGGTAGTACCCGGTCGGGTCGGTGATCCATACGGGGTCGGGACCCATACCGCGGGAGACGGGATGACGGCTCTCCCGGACCAGCGGTCCGGCGGTTGCCGAGCGACGAAGGTGGCCCCCCGGTGGTCAGGGCGCCGAGGGACTCGCTCGGCAACCGTCGATCCATGGTCGAATCCGCTCGGCCCGGCCATCCGAATCCGACCTCGCCGCGACCGAGAGCCCAGGGCGGGCCACCGGTGTACCGGTGGCCCGCCCGGGGTCTGTCGATTCTGATCAGCTCAGGTGCTTCCCGAAGAACGGCACCAGGTTCTCCAGCGCTTCCCCGGTCGGGCCGGGCTGGTCGTAGAGGTCGTAGTACGAGGCGCCCTCGACCACCACGAGCTGCTTGTCCTTCGACGCGGCACGACCATAGAGCTCCATGCTCAACCGCTGCGAGGCGAACGCGCCCGGCTTGTCACCGATCACCACGCACAGCGGCTGGGTCAGGAAGACCTCGACACGGTCGTAGGCGTCCCAATCGGCCAGCGCGGCCTGACGAGCGAAGTTGAAGCTCGTCTTGCCGCCGGGGGCCTGACCGCGATCGGTCTTGTAGTAGTCGGTGGCCTCGAGGACATCGATATCGGTGACCCCGGCCTGCTTGGCCGCCTCCACCGACGGCGGCAGCAAATCGTTGATCACCTGGGCTTGGCCACGGGCCTCGGCGGTGCGCTGCGCGGCGATCGCCTCGAGCATGCCCATCGGGTTGTACTCGGAAAAACCCTCCCGCATCAACCGGCCGACATTGCTGCCGACCACGGTGCCCAGTGCCTTGATCCGCCGGTCGATCTTGGTGGCCGCCACGGCGTAACCCGCGCCACCGCAGATCGCGAGCACCCCGATGGTGTCGGAGGTCTGCGCTTTGCGGCTGCCGGTGGGGTGGGCCGAGACGATGGTGGGATTCACCTTCGACTGTCGATGCCCGGCGGGAAGTAGATGTCGGTCGCGATGTCCCAGGCCCAGCCCTTGACGGCCACTGTTTCGATGTTGTCTGCCATGACCTTCTTCTCTCTCGTCGGCTAGCTATTCATCGGCTACGACACCAAGCTATGCCGGTTTCGGCAGAACAAGAAGGTCAGAAGGGTTCCTGGGAACGATCCTTCCCAGGCAGGGCGGAAACCAGCATCCGAAAACTCCACTGCGCGCTTGCAAGTCGCAATCTGCGAAGCTCGGGTACTATCGCCGTCGGGGGAGCGCGAGATGTCCGATGGTCTGCTTAGTATGTCGCAGGCACCGGCAGCTTCGGCTGCCTCATCAACGCCATACACGACATCTCCAGGGGATGAAACTTGATCGACACGACACCGCACCCCACCCCCCGGAGCCGCTTCGCGCGGCGCTCCGGCATCACTTCGATCGTCGCGGCCGCGGCTCTCTGCGCCGCGCTCGTCACCGGCTGCACCAAGGACGACGCCACCACCACGGCGGCGCCGCCGACCGGTCAGCTGCCCGACGGCGCGCAGATCGTGAAGGAGTCGGCGAAGACCACGCAGACCCTGCACACCGTGCACCTGAAGATCGACGTGAAGAACCTGCCGAACCTGCCCGTGGAGACCGTCTCGGCCGACGTCACCAACGAGACCCAGGGTTCCGGCGCCGCGATGGGCGAGGCGAAGGTCAAGCTCAAGCCGGAGGCCGACTTCACCGAGTCGAAGTTCCTCGTGGTGGACAAGGTCCTCTACACCCAGGCCGGTGGCCGCTACGTGCCCGCAGGCCCGGCGGAGAAGGTCTACGATCCGGGCGTCATCCTGGACAAGGACAAGGGCATCGCGAACGTGATCGCCAACGTCCAGAACCCGAAGACCGAGGGCCGCGAAGTCATCGACGGCATCAACACCGTCAAGGTCACCGGCACCATCGATGCCGCCGTGATCGACCCGATCGTGCCTCGCGTCGGCGAGAACGCCGGCACCATGCCGATCACCCTGTGGATCCAGGACACCGCGCCGCCCGCCTCGGATTCGACCAAGCCGTCGGACGCCGCGTCCACCGGTGAGGGCCCGAATCTCGTTCGCGCCGTAGTGAAGAAGGACCAGGGCGAGGTCACCGTCGGCCTGTCCAACTGGGCCAAGCCGGTCAACATCGTCAAGCCGGCCGGCTGATCCGAGCCGACCGAACCGGATAGTCACCCACCGGTCCGGGGACCGCGGAGCCTGGCACGCAGTGCCGTCCGCAGCCCCGGGCCGGTGTGTCGTCTGGGTGTCGCCTGCGGCAACCGGCGCTTCGAGCCGCGGACGCGGCACCAATAAGAGAATGTTCAGCGAGATGCAAGGCGCCACAAGGACTATACGTGTCGGGACGCTGGTCGGCAGGCAACACGCATCGAACGCCGATCGACACGGAGGAAGAACAAATGACGATCGATGATCGACCTGATGAAGAGGAGCGCGAGCTCCCGCCACCGCCCGGCCCTGGGGGTCGGCCTCCCGTCAACAACGTATGGGTCTTTAACGGCAGAGCCTACGACCTGAGTGACTGGATCTCCAAGCATCCAGGCGGTGAATTCTTCATCGGCCGGACGAAGAACCGCGATATCACCTCGATCATCGGTTCCTACCACCGTGATCCGGAAAAAATCGCGCGGATGATCGAGCGTTACAGCCTCGGTCGCGATGCCACCCCCGAAGACATCCACCCGAAGAACAACGCGCCCGACTTCCTGTTCAAGGAAGGCTTCAACAGCTGGGACGACACGCCGAAGTACAAGTTCGACAACAAGAGCGACCTCCTGCATCAGGTCAAGGCCCGGATCAAGGAACCCGAGCTGGCGGCCCGCCTGAAGCGGATGGACCGCGCGTTCGACATCGTCGTCGCCGTGTTGATCTTCCTGTATTTCGCCGTGCAGGGCCTGCGCCTGTGGGACACCAGCTGGATGCCGTTGCCGGTCTTCGTGATCGCGATGGTGCTGCTGCGCAGCTCGCTGGCCGGATTCGGCCACTATGCGATCCACCGGGCGCAGAAGGGGCTCAACAAGTACGCGGTGAACGCGTTCGACATGAACTATGTCGCACTGTCTTTCGTCACCGCCGACGGTCACGCCCTGCTGCACCACCCGCACACGCAGAGTGAAGTCGACATCAAGAAGAACGTCTTCACGATGATGATGCAGGTGCCGCGCCTGTACCGGGTGCCCGTGCACACCGTGCACAAGTTCGGACATCTGCTGACGGGCATGATCATTCGCCTGCTCGATGTCTGCCGGCTCACCCGCAAGGTGGGCATCAAGGACATGTACGGCACCTGGCGCGGCGCGCTGCCGCACTTCATCGGTTCGTTCGGCGTGCGGTTCCTGCTGGTGGCCGAGGTCGTCGTGTTCACCCTCGCGGGTGACTTCTGGGCCTGGGCGCTGCAATTCGTGATCACTCTGTGGATCAGCACGTTCATGGTGGTGGCCAGCCACGACTTCGAGGTGCCGACCGAGGAACTGCACACCGAGACCGAGGACTGGGCGGTCAACCAGCTCGAGCAGGCCTACGACCTGACCGTGGTCGGCAACAAGTACGTCGACTGCTTCCTCTCCGCCGGTCTGAGCTCGCACCGGGTGCATCACGTACTTCCGTTCCAGCGCAGCGGCTTCGCCAATATCGCCACCGAGGACGTGGTGCGCGAGGAGGCCGCGAAGTTCGGCGTGGAGTGGCTGCCCGCGAAGAGCTTCTTCGGAGATCGTTTCCCCAAGCTGTGCCGGACCTACCTGCTCGCGCCCTCGCGTGAGGCCGAGGAGAACCGGTGGGGATTCGTGCGCGAGCACTGCGCACCCACAGCGCTGAAGACCTGTGTGACCTACACGGTGCAGGGCTTCACCGGCATCGGAACCGTCTGAACCGATTCCGCTGCCACGTTCAATTCTGTTTCGAAAGGATTTGTGCCCGTGTCTGTTTCCTTTGACCTGCTCCGCACGGCCGACGTCGAGCGCGGGCACGACCTGCTACCGCCCGCCCCGCCGACCACCGTCGGCGTGATCGAAGCGGTCGCCACCGGATCGCCCGAACTCGTGGTCGACCAGACCGTGAACGCGGGCCGGGTCGCCGAGCTGTTCTCCGATCCCGCACAGCGCCAGCGTATTCCGCGGATCTACCAGAAGACCCGGATCGACACCCGGCACCTGGCGATCGACCCGCTCGATCCGGAGTTCCTCGCGTTCAGCCGTCGCCCCGGCACTATCCGGGACCGGATGAACCTGTTCTTCGAGCACGCGGTGCCGCTCGCGGTCGACGTGGCCAGGCGGGCCGTCGCCGGCCTGGAGAACCCCGCCGACGACATCGGTCAGCTGATCTTCGTGACCAGCACCGGCTTCATCGCCCCCGGCGTCGACGTCGCGGTGGTCAAGCAGCTGGGGCTGTCGCCGACGGTGGGCCGCATGGTCATCAACTTCATGGGCTGTGCCGCCGCGATGAACGGCATCCGCGCCGCCACCGACTATGTCCGGGCGCACCCGGACAAGAAGGCGATGGTGCTGTGCATCGAGCTGAGCTCGGTGAACGCGGTGTTCGACGACGACGTCAACGACGTCATCACCCACAGCCTCTTCGGTGACGGGTGCGGCGCGGTGGTGATCGGCGCCAACCAGGTGCACCAGCCGCTGGCGGCGGGCAGCATCGTGATCCGCGACAGCTTCAGCCACCTGTTCGACGACGCGGAGGACGGCATCGTGCTCGGCGTGAAGGACGCGGGCATCACCTGCGAGCTGGCGACCAGCCTGCCCGACTACATCTACCGCGGGGTGGATCCGGTGGTGACCGAGGTGCTCGCGCGCAACGGCCTGGGCAAGGACGACATCGATCTGTGGGCGATCCACCCCGGCGGGCCCCGCATCATCGAGGAGTCGGCGCACTCGCTGGGGATCCCGGCCGAGGCGGCGGCGCCGAGCTGGGAGGTGCTCGCCGAGCACGGCAACATGCTGAGTGTCTCGCTGATCTTCGTGTTGGAGCGGATGATCCGCGACGCACGTTCGGCGGCACCGATTTCCACCGGGGTGGCGTTCTCGTTCGCGCCCGGTGTCACCCTCGAGGGCATCGTGTTCGATGTCATCCGCAGCTGAGAGCACCCGCTATGCATCTTCTCCGTTTTCTCGCCGCGCTCTCGCCGGCCAGGATCGCGGCCGTGGTGGCCGCGGGCCTGATCTGCGGTGTGGCCAACACCTACCTGGTGACGCTGATCAACGCGGTCGTCTCACCGAAGCCACAGCCCGACCATCTGCTGCTGCGTTTCGGGCTGACCGGCTTGGTGATCCTGGTCAGCGGGGTGGCGTCGCAGGTGCTGCTGATCCGGCTGTCGCAGGACGCGATCTTCCGGCTGCGCAGTGACCTGAGCTCCGGGATCGTCTCGGCGCCACTGGAACACCTGGAACGGCTCGGTATGCACCGCCTGATGGCGACACTCACCGAGGACGTGCGGTCGCTGTCGCAGGCCGTGACCGCCATTCCGTCGATCTGCGTCGACGTGGCGACCATCATCGGCTGCTTCGTGTTCCTGGCCATCGTGTCGGGGCCGATCTTCGCGGTGACGGTGGCGGGCACCTTGGTCGGCATCGCGTGTGTCGAACTGGTACTCAAGCGGGTGCGCGGGATCTACCGCGAGGCCCGCGAGAACGAGGACGCGCTGCTGCGTTCGTTCCAGGCCGTCACGCTCGGCATCAAGGAACTGAAGCTGCACCGTGGCCGGCGCCGGGACTTCATGGATCGGCATCTGCTCGGATCGGCGGGCACGCTGCGTGATCAGAACACCGACGCGGGCTCGAAGTTCTCCTACGCGCAGGGTTTCGGCCAGGCGCTGCAGCTGGCGACGATGGCGCTGATCCTGTTCGTCGTCGCGGCGGCCCTGGAGCTGCCACGGGACACGATGGTCGGCTACGTGCTGGTCACCACGTTCCTGGCGATGCCGATGCAGAACTTCATGCACCGCATCCCGGACCTGCTGCGTGGCGATGTCGCGCTGGCCAAGATCCGGGCGATGAACCTGTCGATGGAGACCCTGCACGACGAGGAGCTCCTGCCGTACACCGAGCGTCCAGTGGCAGGGGAGGCCAAACTGGAACTGACCAATGTCAGCTACGTGTACCGCGCCGAGGCTCCGTCGCCCGTGCCACCGCCGCCGGGAGCGCATCCGGCCGGACCGGGTGGACCGCCCGAGCGTGGGGGACATCCGCCGCGTCCGGGAATGCCGCCGCGCGACGGCAACGGCAGGCCGGGCCACGGCGGGCCGCATCCCGCCCATCCCGGTGCGCATCCGGGTGCCGGGCAGCCGGATGTCAACGGTAAGAACTGGATCGACCACGGTGGCACCGATGTGCGACCGCTGGCGCCGCCGCCCGGACTCGACGAGTCCGAGGACGCCGGCTTCCGGCTCGGTCCGATCGATCTGGTTTTCGAACCGGGGCAGATCACGTTCATCGTCGGTGGCAACGGCAGCGGGAAGTCGACGCTGGCCAAGCTCATCACCGGTCTGTACGTGCCACGCTCGGGGTCGTTGTCGCTCAACGGGGAGAGGATCGACCACGACAACATCGAGTGGTACCGGCAGAATTCGTCGGCGGTGTTCACCGATTTCCATCTGTTCGAGGACTACCTGGGCTTCGACCGTCCCGGTATCGACGCCGAGGTCCAGCGGTATCTCGAGGAGCTGCAGATCGCGCACAAGGTGAAGGTGCGCGACGGTCGGCTCTCGACCGTCGACCTGTCGCAAGGGCAGCGCAAGCGGCTGGCATTGCTCACCGCGCTGCTCGAGGACCGGCAGATCTACGTCTTCGACGAATGGGCCGCCGATCAGGAGCCGCGCTTCCGCGAGGTCTTCTATCGCGAGATTCTCACGGATCTGAAGCGGCGCGGCAAGACGGTCATCGTGATCACCCACGACGACCGCTACTTCGACTGCGCCGACCAGTTGGTGAAGCTGGACTTCGGTCTGGTCGCGGCGTAGGCAGGCTCGTCGGACGCCGGTCCGGTCCTTGGGACCGGGCCGGCGTTCGTCGTGTCAGGCGATCTCGCGCTGGGCCGCGATCAGCTCGGTCATCGGTGGGCGGTCGGTCAGGCTGACCTCGGACGGCAGGCGCTGCCAGCCGGTTTCGCCCGGCAGGAATTGCACGAGCCCGATGCCGGAGTCGCGGATACCGAGGCGATCGAGCAGGGTCGCCACCACCTGCCTGCTCATCACGGCCAATTCGTGTGTGGGCCGGTTGCGGTGGCGCCGGACGCCGAGATCGACCTGGGCGATCGACGACAGCCCGTGCCGCTGCCAGCAGTCGATGAGGATCCCGATCTCCGCGCCGTATCCGCTGGCGACGGAGATCCCGCCGAGAAATGCTCGGGTGGAGGCGTATTCGCCACCCAGCGGTTGCACGATCTCGGCCAGTGCCGGCGCGAGCGCGGTGAGCAGCGGGCGGGCGACGAGCTGGGTCACCCGGCCGCCGCCGTCGGCGTCCACGCTCGGGCCGCTCGGCATCGGCCTGCGGTAGTAGCCCTTCACCAGGGCGAGCCCGGGATCGTCGAGCAACGGCGCGACCAGGATCGGGACGAAATCCGGATCCGGTGCGACCAGATCGGCGTCGAGGAAGACCAGCAGATCACCGGTGCTCACCGCCAGCGACCGCCACAGCACCTCGCCCTTGCCCGGCCGGGGCGCCACCTCGGGCAGCGCCTCCTCGCGGGTGTAGACCGTGGCGCCTGCCGCGCGTGCCCGCGCGATGGTGCGATCGGTCGAGCCCGCGTCGATGACGAGCAGTTCGTCGACCAGCCCGCCGAGCCAGGGCCGGACGGCGGCGATCACCCCGGCGACGGTGTCCTCGTCGTCGAGCGCGGGCAGCACCACCGAGACCCGGCGACCCAGCTTGCGGTCGATCAGTGCACGGACGTCCATGGCGACCAGTGAACGACACCGGCCGCCGCGGGCGCCACCGATCCGGGCGAATCCTGTGAACGACGCCAACGGTCCGCCCGACCCGCTATCGAGACCGACAGTCCAGGTACCCGCTGCGCGAGCTCGCGCGATGCCGGGCCGCACGCACGGGGCGCGGGTACCGTGGGGTCGCGATGAGGGCAACGACCGGTGGAGGGCGGCGTCATGACAGGGAACGCAACGGTGGTCGAGGTTTCGAAGGGGTCCAAGACCGATCTGGTCGACGGGCGCTACACGGTGCGCATCGACCTGGACGGTCCGGCCGGCGCGGTCGACGTGTCGGCCGTGCTGGTGACCGCGGACGGCCGGGTCCGCTCCGACGCCGATTTCGTGTTCTTCAACAATCCGTCGGCCCCGGGCGTGCGGCTGGAATCCGACGCCGTGGTGTCGGTGGACCTGGCCGCCGTCCCCGCCGAGATCGAGCGGGTGGTGATCGCGGCAAGCACCGAGGCGCAGGGTATCCGGTTCGGGCAGGTCAGCGGGCTTCGGGTAGCGGTAGCCGGACCCGGGCAAGTGCTGACTTTCGTTCCGCCGGGCCTGGATTCGGAGACGGTGCTGCAAGCGGTCGCGCTGTATCGGCGGGGCAGCGGGTGGCGGCTGGACGCGATCGGGCAGGGTTACAGCGCGGGACTGGCGGCCTTCGCGACCGAGTACGGGATCGTGGTCGACGAGGAGGAGCCTGCCGGGATCGTCGCGCCTGCCGGTGCGCCGTCGCATCCCGCCGAATCCGTCGGCGTGCTGCCGCAGCCCGTCGCGCCGCGACCACATCCGGCTGCGGCGATCGACCTCCGCAAGGTCGACGTCGTCCTCACCAAGGACTCGCCCGACCGGCGTGCCAGCATCGACCTGCGCAAGGGCGACCCGGGCTACGTCCTGACCGTCGGCCTCGAATGGGACGGCCGCGGCGCGCACTACGACGCCGACGGGCGCGTGACGAAGTACGGCAAGGGTGATCTGGACGTGTACTTCTTCTGCCGCAACGAGATCACCGGCGACTACGTCGTGATCAGCGGCGAGAAGGGGCACCAGGGCGACCTGGCCGAGTGGCCGTTTCTGCACCACCAGGGCGACAGTCGCGGCCCCGGGGCGAAGAACCTGCCCGCTACCGAGCAGGTGATCGTGCGCCCGACCGAGAACGGCGACCTGCTGCTCAACGTGTATCAATCCGTCGACAACGGCGCGGGCGCGATCGATACCTTCGGCAGACCTCGCGTGCGAGTCCGCTACGGCCGTGCCGGTCGCGACGGGCTCCCCGGTCCCGACGCCGATCAGATCACCGTCATGATCGGCAACGGCAAGAACTCGTTCTGGGCGACCGTCGCCCACATCGATGTCCGCGACGGCATCCTCACCGTCGACGGCACCACCCGCTACAGCCGTGCGTTCAGCGAACGGATGCCCGTCCTCGACACCAGGGGCACCTGGCTGCGATCGGCCAAGAACGGTCCGGTCGGGCGCAGCAAGAGCAGCAACGGCCTCGGCTTGAGCCACTACGCCGGACGCTGCCCCGACCCACGCTGAGTTCCGAGGAGTTCCGCACGCCGTTCCTCGACCGTGGCACGCAGGGCGTCGACGACGGCGGCGACCTCGGGCCGCCGCAGCGTTTCGCGACGGGTCACGAGCCAGTAGGTGAGCTGTACGCGCACCTGTGGTCCGAGCACCCGGACGAGATCGTCGTGCCGGTCGGCCATGAAGCACGGCAGCAGGCCGATCCCGGCCGCGGCGCGGGTGGCCTCGACATGGACGAAAACATTGGTGGACGAGACGGATCGGCGCATGTCGGGCGCGAATCTGGTGGCCAGGTCGAGATCGTCGACCTGCAGGATGGATTCGATGAAGTAGATCAGCGGATAGTGGCGCAAATCCTCGACGGCGGCCGGTGTGCCGTGCTCGGCGAGGTAGTCACGCGCGGCGTAGAGGCCGAGGCTGTAGTCGCCGAGCCGGATCGCCTCGGCGCGATGGACCTGGGGTTGTCCGACCACCACTTCGATATCGAGCCCGCTGCGCTGGGTGGACGCGCGCCGGGTGGTGGCGATGATGTCCACCGCCACCCGAGGATGCGTGCGCTGCACCCGCGCGGCGGCGGGTGCGGCCAGGTAGGCGCTGAATCCGTCGGTGGCCGAAAGCCGCACCACTCCTTCGAGTTCCCGCGCCCCGCCGGCGGAGCCGAGTGAGCGCACCGCGGTCTCGATGGTCTCGGCGGCGGCCAGGGCCGATCGTCCGAGATCGGTCAGTTCCCAGCCGCCGGTGACGCGGGTCAGCACCCGGCCACCGACCGCGCGTTCGAGCGCGGCGATCCGCCGCGAGATCGTCGTGTGGTTGATGCCCAGTTCCTCGGCGGCGGTGACATAGCGGCCCGATCGGCCGACCGCCAGCAGCACCAGCAGGTCGTCGGCGCTGGGCCGCCGCCCTGGATCAGTCGAGGTCCCGCTCATATCTGCATCTTTGCAGATCCTCGGTGCGAACTTGGCCATTGCGACGGAATTCGATCTGCACGAATACTCTTCGCATTGCTAGTGGGCCACATCACACTGTCGGCGTGATATGGCCCCGATCACCAAGGAGCAGTGATGAGCGTCCGCAATGCGACCCCGGCGGCCGGCGAGGACCGCGCCCCGAGCGGTCTGCGCCGAGTGGTAGCCGCCTCGATGGCAGGCACCGTCGTCGAATGGTACGAGTTCTTCCTCTACGGCACCGCCGCCACCCTCGTCTTCAGCAAGGTGTTCTTCGCCAAGGGCACCAGCGATCTGGACGCGATCCTGGCCGCGTTCGTCACCTACGCCGTCGGCTTCGCCGCGCGCCCGCTCGGCGGCATCGTCTTCGGCTACTTCGGTGACCGCTACGGCCGCAAGAAGCTGCTGCAGTTGAGCCTGGTCCTGGTCGGTGGCGCGACCTTCCTGATGGGCTGTCTGCCCACCTTCGCCCAGATCGGTTACTGGGCCCCGGCGCTGCTGGTGACCTTGCGCTTCATCCAGGGCTTCGCGATCGGCGGCGAATGGGGCGGCGCCGTCTTGCTGGTGGCCGAACACAGTCCCAGCCGCAGTCGCGCGTTCTGGTCGAGCTGGCCGCAGGCCGGTGTGCCCGCGGGCAATCTGCTCGCCACGGTGGTGCTGCTCGTGCTCACCTCGACGCTGTCCGATGCCGCGTTCCTGAGCTGGGGCTGGCGCGTCGCCTTCTGGCTGTCGGCGGTGGTGGTGCTGGTCGGCTACTACGTGCGGACGAAGGTCACCGACGCCCCGATCTTCGTCGAGGCGCAGCGGCAGATGGAGCACGCCAAGGCCACGTCGTTCAGCGTGTTCGAGGTGCTGCGCCGGTACCCGCGCGGCGTCTTCACCGCCATGGGGCTGCGTTTCGGCGAGAACATCATGTACTACCTGGTCGTCACCTTCTCGATCACCTACCTGAAGGTGCACGTGCACGCCGACACCACGACGATCCTGTGGTGGTTGCTGGCCGCGCACGCCGTGCACATGGCGGTGATCCCGCTGGCGGGTCATCTCGGTGACCGGTTCGGCCGCAGGCCCGTCTATCTCGCCGGCGCGCTGGCCGCGGCGACGTGGGGCTTCTTCGCCTTCCCGCTGATGGACTCCGGCCACAGCCTGCTGATCCTGACCGCGATCATCGTCGGCCTGGTCTTCCACGGCCTCATGTACGCCGGTCAGCCCGCCATCATGGCCGAGATGTTCCCGACCCGGATGCGGTATTCCGGTGTGTCCCTGGGGTATCAGGTCACCTCGATCGTGGCGGGCTCGCTCGCCCCGATCATCGCGGTCAAGCTGCTCGATTCCTACGGCTCCTCGGTCCCGATCGCGGTGTACCTCGCGGTGGCGGCGGCGATCACGGTGATCGCGGTGCTGTGCGCGAAGGAGACCAAGGGCATCGACCTGGAATCGCTGGACGCCGCGGACGCGGCCGAGACGGCGAGCGCCCCGGCGGTCGTGTCGACGAAGGTCGTCGCGGCATGAGCGACCTGATCGGACGCACGGCGCTGGTCACCGGCGCGGCCGGCGGCATCGGCGCGGCCTGCGCCCACGAGCTGGCCGCGCGGGGCGCGGAGGTGACGGTCGCCGACGTGAACGAGCTGGGCGCCAAGACCGTGGCCGCCGAGATCGGCGGGCACGCCTGGGCCGTCGACCTGCTCGACGTCGACGCGCTCACCGAACTGAGCCTGTCGGTGGACATCCTGGTCAACAACGCGGGCGTGCAGACCGTCAGCCCGCTCGAGGACTTCCCGCCCGCCCGGTTCCGCCTGATCCAGACGCTCATGGTGGAAGCGCCGTTCCTGCTGATCCGCGCGGCGCTGCCACATATGTACGCCCAGGGTTTCGGCCGCATCGTCAACGTGTCCTCGGTGCACGGCCTGCGCGCCTCGCCCTACAAGGTCGCCTACGTCACGGCCAAGCATGCGCTGGAAGGACTGTCGAAGGTGACCGCGCTCGAGGGCGGCCCGCGCGGCGTCACCAGCAATTGCGTCAATCCCGGGTATGTGCGCACTCCGCTGGTGGACAAGCAGATCGCCGAACAGGCCGCCGCGCACGGCATTCCCGCGCGGGAAGTGGTGGAGAAGGTGTTGCTCACCGAGAGTGCGATCAAGCGGCTGATCGAGCCCGAGGAGGTGGCGGCGCTGGTCGGATGGCTGGCCTCCGACCAGGCGGGCATGGTCACCGGATCCTCGTATGTCATGGACGGTGGGTGGAGCGCGCGATGACCAGCGTGACAGCGGCGCAGTGGGTGCCGGGAGAGCAGGACATCGCGCGGGCGCGGATCACCGATTTCGCGCGGTTCGTGGCCGCTCGGCACGGGGTCGAGGTCCCGGATTACCGGGCACTGTGGCAGTGGTCGATCGACGACCTGGCCGGGTTCTGGGGGGCGGTCTGGGACTACTTCGAGCTGGGCGAGCGGTCCGCGCAAGTCCTGGCCGACACCGGAATGCCCGGCGCGCGATGGTTTCCGGGCACGCGGGTGAACTACGTCGATCAGGTGATCCGGCAGGCGCGCACGGATCGGCCCGCGATCGTCACCATCGACGAGGACGGTGCGATGTCGGAACTGTCGTGGGCCGAGATGCTCAGCCGCGCCGCCGGATTCGCCGCTACTCTCCGCGGGATCGGGGTCGGGCCCGGGGATCGAGTAGTCGGCTACCTGCCGAACATCGCCGAGGCGGTGATCGCGTTCCTGGCGACGGCGAGTATCGGCGCGATCTGGAGTGCGTGCGGGCAGGACTACACGGCGAAGGCCGCACTGGACCGGCTGGGCCAGCTCGCGCCGAAGGTGCTCGTGACCTGCGATGGATACCGCTTCGGCGGCAAGGAACACCGCAAACTCGCCGAGATCGCGGCACTGCGTGCCGCACTGCCCGAGCTGCGCGCGACCGTGCTGGTGTCCCGGCTCGGCGACGCGGTCGAGGGCGCGCTCGGCTGGGACGAGGCGACCGGATCGGCGGGCACGGCACCGGAGACCGCGCAGGTCGGCTTCGATCATCCCCTGTGGGTCCTGTACTCCTCCGGCACCACGGGGTTGCCCAAAGGCATCGTGCACGGCCACGGCGGTGTCCTGCTCGAACATCTCAAAGCGCTGGCCCTGCAGTCCGATCTCGGCCGCGACGACACCTACTTCTGGTACACCAGCCCGAGCTGGATGATGTGGAACTACCAGGTCGCCGGGCTGCTGGTCGGCGCGACCATCGTCTGCTATCCGGGGAGCCCGACCGCGCCCGCCCCGGATGCGCTGTGGAACATCGCCGCTCGGGTGCGCGCGACCGTGGTCGGGACCAGCCCTGGCTACGTCCTCGCGTGCGCGAAGGCGCAAGCCGTGCCGCGACGCGACCACGACCTGGCCGCGTTGCGTCTGATCGGGGTCACCGGCTCGGCGCTGCCCGCGTCGTCGTCGCTGTGGTTGCGCGACAATGTGGGCGACCACATCCCGGTGTCCTCGATCAGTGGCGGCACCGACATCGTGTCGGCCTTCGCGGGTGGGGTGCGCACCGTCCCGGTGTGGCCCGGGGAGTTGTCCGCCCCCTATCTCGGTGTCGCGTTGGCGGCATGGGACGACGCGGGCCGACCCGTGCACGACGCCGTCGGCGAGTTGGTCGTCACCGCGGCGATGCCGTCCATGCCGCTGCGCTTCTGGCACGACCCCGACGGATCGCGGTACCGCGCCGCCTATTTCGAGACCTACCCGGGCGTCTGGCGGCACGGCGACTGGATCACCGTCACCGAGCATCACAGTGTCGTCGTCCACGGCCGCTCCGACTCCACCCTCAACCGGCACGGCATCCGGATGGGCAGCGCCGATATCTACCAGGCCGTCGAACAGCTTCCCGAGATCGTCGACTCCCTGGTCATCGGCGCCGAACAGCCCGACGGCGGCTACTGGATGCCCCTGTTCGTCGTCCTCCCGGCCGGTGCCACCCTCACCGAGGCGCTGCGGACCCGGATCGCCGCCACCATCCGCACCGACGTCTCGCCCCGCCACGTCCCCGACGACATCCTGGCCGCGCCGGGCGTGCCCCGCACCCGCACCGGCAAGAAGCTGGAGGTCCCCGTCAAGCGAATCCTGCAGGGCGCGGATCCCTCGGACGTTCTCGACCCGACCACCGTCGATCACCCGGCTCTGCTCGACTGGTACGCCCAGATCCGCCGTCGACGTCTGCGCCCGGCCGGCGACCCTGCCGGGCGGCGGCCATGACACGATCGCTGGGAACCCGCGACCTGCCCGAACGGCAGCCCGCGGGATCCGAGGCGGATCAGGGCTGGTCCGCGGGCGTGCGCGACGGTCGTCCGGCGCGGCGGACGGCACGAGACGTAACGTGCCGGCCGTCGGCGGCGACCGCAATGGTGTGGGCTGGACCAGTGAGGACGGGAGGGCAGGCGCGTGACGGTCGGTCGGATGAGACGAACAGTCGTGGTGGCCGGGACCGCCGGTGTCCTCGGTCTGCTCGGATACGGCGGGGTCGCGGGCGCCGAGCCGGGTCTGGTCGCCAGTGCGGCGATCGGCGTCGCGGGAGCACCCGCCGGGAACGGTTTCACGACGAGTGCGGATCCCTGGTTGGTTGCCGGCCCGGGCGACCACGGCAACGGGGGCGGCAATCACGGCAATGGCAACCAGGGTAACGGCGTCGGCAACAGCGGCAACCAGAACCCCGGCAGCGGAAACGGCAACCAGGGAAATGGGAAAGGAAACCAGGGCAACAACGGGAATTCCGGCAGCAACGGGAATCAGAACCCGGGCAGCGGAAACGGCAACCAGGGAAATGGGAAAGGCAACCAGGGCAACAACGGGAATTCCGGCAGCAACGGGAATCAGAACCCGGGCAGCGGCAACGGGAATCAGGGCAACGGCGGCGGCAACCAGGGCGGCAACCCGAATCCGGGCAACGCTCCCGAGCCGCAAGCGCCGGCCCAGCAAGCCGCTCCCGAAGGCCCGGCTCCCGAAGCTCCGTCGGCACCAGCCCAGCCCGACCCCGAGCCCGCCGCACCCGGGGACGCCGAACCGGATGCCGCCGAACCGGGCGGGTCGGCACCGGCGAGTCCACCCGGCGGAGGTGCCCCGCCCGCGGGATCGGGGCCGGGTGGTGCGGCT
>NZ_JBCGFB010000037.1:0-53633 GCF_038752175.1 Nocardia sp. No.11
ACCCGCCTCGGCCGGGGCCGCCGGGCCCGCCCTACCCCGCGCGACCGCAGCCGCCCCGCAAGAGCAACGCGGGCGTGTGGATCATTCTCGCGATCGTCGGGCTGCTCATCGCGTTGTGCGGCGGGTGCGGCGCGATGCTCGGCAGCAACGACCGCGCCGACGACGAGAGCACGACGACCAGGGCGACGACGTACGCGGCCGCGCCGCCGCCGGTGACGACCGCGCGCACCACCGCCCCCGCCCGGCCGACGTCGAACGCCTTCACCGACGACGAGATCAACGCGCTCGCCTTCACCATGGCCCTCGACAGCAAGGGCATCCGGTACTCGTCGCGCGACGCTGCGGTAGAGCTCGCGCAATCCATCTGCGACGGCCGACGAGCGGGCAACTCCGACACCGTCATCGCTGTCACGATCGCCGACAAGGGCGGATGGTCGCTCACCGACTCGGCGTACATCGTCGGCGCTGCGGAGGGAACGTACTGCCCCGAATTCAAATAGGCCCGAAACGACGAAACGCGCCCCGCCAGATCGGCGGGGCGCGTTCGTGTTTCCGGGTCGGTCAGGTGATCGTGAAATTGCAGGTGGCGCCCGACGGGATCGTGCCGGACGCCGACGAGCCGTCCATCTGAATCCCGATCGCCGTGACGCCGGTCAGGTTGACGCCGGACGCCGACGCCGTGCAGGTGCCCGACGTAGCGCCCGACCCCACACTGGCACCGGTGACGAGCACGTTGCCCGCCTGGTCGACGAGCCGGATACGGTGCGTCGTACCGAAGATCGCCCCCGAGTACGGGACCGATGCCGACAGCGACGCGTTCGTCTTGCTGCCCTGGACGACAAGCCGATGCGACGCGTCCACCGAGCTGCCCGGGTAGGTGCCGGTATTCGGCGACCAGTTTGGGACGACAGCCCAGCCAGTCCCCGCCGTGGCGGTCCCGTTCTTCGTCATGCCGGAGGGCGCGAAGTTGACCGCGGCCACCGCGGGCGCCACGGTGTCCGCCGAGGCGGTAGCCGCCGGTGCTGCCACCGACGCGCCGCCGCTCACGACTGGCGCCACGGCCGCCGCCGACGCGGTAGCCGCCGGTGCTGCCACCGACTTCGCCGCCGACACGATCGGGATCGGCGCATCCGCGCTCGCGGCCGCGGCCGGCGGAACGACAATCGTCGACCCCGTCGTTTCGACCGTCGGCACCGGCGCCGCCGCTGACGCCGCGGCGGTCGGCACCGACACGTTCGTATCCGAGAGGATCGGGATCGCCGCGGCGGCCGACGTCGCCGCCACCGCCAGCACCCCGGCATCTGCCGACACCCCCGCCGCCGACGCGGACGCCGACGCGGACGCGGCAACGAGCGCGATCGACGACGAGTTCGTCACCGTGGGCGCGATCACCGCCGCCGACGCGGCAGCGGCCGGGGCCATGATCGCGTTCGGCGTCGACGAAACGACCGGTGCCGGCGCGGCTACGGCCGCCAGGGCGCGCGGCGCCGACACCTGCGCGGGCACCGTGCCGTCCCATACCAGGATCTCGCCGAGGTATGCACGCAACACAGCCTCGGCGCCCGGCCCGGCGCCGAGGCGCAGCAGCTTCGGCGCGGTGCCCCGCGCGAAGATGCTCACGGCCTCACGCCACGGTGACGGTGGCGATGCCCGCGCTGTCGAAGGTGATCGTCAGCGTTCCGGCCGTGGTGCTGACGTCGGCGCCGAAGTCGATGAACACCATCAGGGGGCGCGTGGCGTCGGTGCCCGGCGTCGAGTCGTAGACGACGAGACCTCGCGCCGTGATCGTCGAGCTGCCCCACGCGAGATCCGCAGCGTCGAGGCTGAACGTGTTCGTGCTCGCGTTGTAGGTGAAGGTCACCGAGGCAAGCGTCGCGCCGCCCGCGGTGTAGCCGGTGCCGGTCACCTCGCCGGTGATGTCGTCCTTGAAGTCGTGCGCGTCCTGATCGAAGGTGTACGCCGAGGTCACCAGCATGCCCTTGAAGGTGTCCGCCGAGACGTCGATCTTCTTCTTGAACGCGGCGTCGAACGCCTTTGAATACCACTTCGCTGTTACAGCCATTTGTCTTGTATCCCTTCAGGATTCGCAGGCCCTGATGGGGGTGGTCGATCAGTCCTCGACGACGAGGTACAGCGTTTCCGGGTCCGGCGTGACCAATGCCGCGTACTCGCTTTCGGTGATCCTCTGGGCGCGCGCGATCCCGCCGCCGTTGCGCACCGCGGCCGCCTCCTCTTCGGGCGGCACCGGTAGCCCGGCCTCGATCAGCGGCCACAGCCGGACCGAGGTCGGGCTGTCGGGGATCTCGATCTGATAGGCGGTCTGCCCGATTCGGACGGTGCACGGTCCGGGGTCGAGGTCCGGTGTGGTCAGCACGCCCTCGACGGCGACGAGGTGCACCGGCGCGCGAGTGATCGTGCTCGCGCCGTCGTCGGACGCCCGCAGGACCGGCGACGAGAACTCGAAACCGGTCCGGTCGTCGGCGCCGCCGATGTGCGCGATCGGCTCAGAGATGACGGTCATGACAGCGGCCCTCTCCACTCGGGATCGTCGCGGCGCAGCGCCTCGGTGAGGTCGCCGAGAAAACTCCCGTGCTGCCCCGGCGCGTACAGACGCTCGTACAGCGGCCCGTACTTCTCGCCCGTGATCTCCATGAACGCGCGGTTCGCCTCCAGCAGCTCGACGAACCACCGCACCCCGGCGGTGCCGCGCGCCTCGGTGCCCGCCTTGCTCAGGTAGTGGAAGGCGTGCGGGTCGTAGCCGGGATCGTCGGCCTGTATCGCGTGGAACAGCGCAGGGATGATCCGGTTGTGCAGCGCCTTCACATCCTCGGGCAGCGCGTCGATGCCGATGTGCCGGCGGATGCCGAACCCGTCGAGCGCGACGCTGTAGAAGAACTCCTTCACGTGCGCGAGCTTGTCGGCCACGCTCACACCTCCCGCAGGTAGAAGAACGGCAGCTTCGTCGAGGCGCTGAAGTTCTGGTCGGACTCCAGCAGGAACGTCGGTAGCAGGCCGGTGTTGTACGGGCCCGCGTAGCAGTAGGCCTTGCGAGGCCGCGCTGACGAGGCCTCGCGATTGAGATCGGTGATGCGCGTGCACATGATCGACGCCGCGGTCTGCACCACGCTGGTGTCCTGCACCAGGGCCACGGCGATCACCTCGTTCTGCACCGCGGTGAAGGTGCCGCCGAGCCCGACCAGGGTCTCGGTGTTCGTCTGCGTGATCGCCGACTTGATGTTGACGGTGTACGTGCCGGTGTTCAGCAGAGTGAGATCGCCGGTATCCGGGTGCATCCGGTAGACGCCGAGGTAGGCGCCGGTCACGTCGAGGAACGTCGCCGAGTCACCGGTGATGAACCCGGCCTTGTTGAACGCACAGTCTTTCGAGATCCGAATGAATCCGATCTCAGCGAAATCGGAGTTGTTACCGGACGGCTGATAGTCCGGCACGGTCGCGAATTGCTGGATGCCGTGCGTGTGCGCCGAGTCCCCCGACCCGCCGGAATTGGTGGCGTTCCGCACGAGCTTGACCAGCTGCGCGCGCGGGAACGTCGCCTGTTCCTTCGGCGACATCGTGTGCCACATCGTCGAATCGATCGGCACCTGCTCAATACTCGGCTTCTCGGCCAGCGGGTCGTTGTACGTGTCGTGCGCGGTGTCCTGCAAGTGGCTGAACGCGCCCATCACGCCGCCCGACATCGTCGACTTCATCTCGTCGACCGACTTTGTCTGTAGCCCATGGAACAGGCCGACGGCCATCGAGCCGGGGGGTGATGCCCCGTCGGGTGCTGTCACTGGTCACCACCTCCCCGGGCTCGCTGCACGCGCACGAGGGTGAGCAGCAGGTCGAGGATCGCCAGCGCGATCCCGAGCAGCAGCAGCGGCCGGATCACCTCGCGACCCGGGTAGCTGTAGTCGGTCAGGATCGTCACCATGCCCTGTGTGCAGATCACGGTCAGGCACAGCACGAGCCGCATCACACCGCGGCCGGCGGCCGTGCTGCGCCAGTTGCTGCGGATGCCGTAGACCGCGACGAACGCCCAGCCGAGCGCCCCGATAGCGCCGAGGAATCCCGTCGCCAGCGCTTCACGGTCGGGCACGAGCAGGAACGCGATCAGCCCGGCCAGCGCCGCGACGACGACGGCGGCGCGGTTCATTGCGATCGTCATAGGCTCCTCCGTCGTAGTGAGAGCGAACGCTCGATCTGCTCGCCGAAGTGGTTGCGGTCGATCGCAACCGCGATCACCTCGGCCAGGTGGTCGACCACCGCGCGCCGCTTCTTTACCTCGGCGAGCTCGGCCTCGGCACGCTCGGCGCCGACACGGGCATCCCGCGTCGGCGCCGACTCCTCAGCCCTCGTCCGGAACCACATGCGGCGTCTCCCTCGGTGGGGTGAAGCTGTTCGGGGCGACCGCCCGTAGCAGAGTCGTCGCGAGCCGGGCCGTGCCCAACAGCTCGGTGTTCTGCGAGGCGAGTTCGGATTTCACACTCTGCTGAGCGTCGATATGTCGCTCGAGGAATGCTGTGCGCGCGGCGGCGTCGGCGAGCAGCCGCTCGACAGTCGCGCGCGGCACCAAGCGCCCCGTGACGACGAGGCCCATCACGATGAGCGCCAAGCCCACCGTGCCGACCTGATCCCACGGAAGCGCCGATAGGTCGGTCACTCGTCGAGCTCCTGCCGAGCGTGACGCCCGCCCGGCCGGGGATCGACTCGGGCGCGCGCGCCGACGATCGCGCCGCCGCCGAGCACCGCGACGACTAGTGCGACGAGCAGCTCGGCGAGCTGGTTGTCGATCCATCCGCGGGCGACGAGGTACCCGACGACCGCGATCAGGACCGGCGCCAAGCGCACCGCGACCGGCTCGCGCGCCGCCAGCTCGAGCAGCCGGGTAATCACGATTCCCGCTCGGCGAGCAGACGCTTGATCTCGGCGACATCGGTCCTCACCTCGGCCAGTGCCTCGACGGCCGTGTTGTCCCGCTTCGGGTCGATCTTCGACCGGCCGAGGATTTTCCAGCCCTTGAACCCGCCGTTGCCGTCGTCCTCGCCGAGCAGCTGATCGCGAGTCTGCGAGGTGTTGCGGTCCATGAACCACAGCACGTCTTTCCACTTCAGCGAGGTGTTCTTGAAATTCTTGACCGCTGATTCGAGCCAGCTCACGTCATCCTCCTCGTTGTCGGTGCCGCCCGGTGAGCCGCCGTCGATGACGGCTTGCACGTCGCGGCGGAAGGTGTTCATGTCGATCGCGCCGGGATCCCACTTCCCTTGCGCCGCACCGGCCCATTCCCGGTGTGCGATGACGTGCGAGGCGTCGCGCCCGAGGCGCCGCAGGATGGCGGCCACGCCGCGCACGTACGCCGTGTACTGCGCGTCCGACCACGACGACCGGTGCGGGCGACCGGGCACGCCGCCGCCGTCGTTCGCCGCCTCGATGCCGATCGTGACGCTGTTCGCATTGCCGATCGGGAGACCGGGGTACGCCCCTTGCCCGGCGTGCCAGGCGATGCCAGCGCCGACGACGGTGTAGACACCATCGCTGCCGAGGTACAGCTGTGAGCACAGGCCGAGCTCGGGATGGTCGGCGATGCTCGCCGGCGTCGCGCCGAAGCTGCCGGTGTGGTGGACAACGACACCCCAAATCGATCCGAAATCACCGTGTCCGCGGTCGCGCCACCCGGGGTACTCACGCACCTCGAGTCCTTCGGCCCGCAGCACGTCGGGCAGCCATACGGGATCAGCCATGTTCAGGCTCCTTCGGGGTCGGGGGTCGCCCTCCGAGCGAGGGCGGAAAGCGGGTGAGGATCTCGTCGCGGGCGAGGCCTCGGCGCTCGACGGCGAGCACGCGGCCGACCTCGGCCGGGTCGGCGGGCCGCGAGGTAGGCCAGCACCTCGGCGACGGTGTGCGCGGTCGGGTCGAACATCACGCCTCCAGGTGGGCGGCGATGCGGTTGGCTACGTCGCGGCCGACCGAGCTGGACGCGACGAGGTTCGTGAGGCCCAGATTGCCGAGCACTTCGAGCAGCTCATCGACGGTCGAGCCGAGCCGCTCGGCCAGCGTCGCGACGGTGTACGTCATCGCGGGCGGGCCCGGCCGGTCCCGGTCCGGCAGCGTCTCGCCCTCGAAACCCATCTCGGCGAGCACCGCGCTGCGGATTTCCGCCCGGTCCGCGGCCGGCAGTTCGCGCATCAGCTGCGCGACTGTCTTCCGCTCCGGCTCCGGCGTATTGATGTCGACCCACTTGCCTGAGGCTGTCCAGGGATTGGCGGTCGCGTTGACCGGCGCCTGCCACTTCTGGGTGGGCTCCGCGACCGGCCGGGCACCGAGCACCCACATACGCCACGACAGCAGCTCGAAATACTCGGTGGGCATCATCAGCGGCGCACCAGCCTGCCCGGGCGGCGCGGTGAACATCCACAGGAACGCCTGCCGCGGGTTCGCCGGGTCGCAGTTCTCGCGGGTCGGGACGCCGCGCCCCTCCCAGCCGGGCCATTTGTCGAACGTCTTTCCGTCGACGCGGCCGCCGACGATCCGCGAGATCTGTTTGTCCTCGCTCGACTTCTTCGACGCGGCGGCGCGCTCCTTCGCGCGCCGCTGCTGCCGGGTCAACTTCTCTTGCATCGCAGGCCCTTCCGCTCAACCAAACAGGCCGAGCTGTTGAATCGCGTCGGTGAACTCCTCGAGGCGCTCCCACGCGCGGGCGACCGGATCTTGCAGAGCCGCAGACGATCCGATCGTGATCGACCACGTCGGCCGCGTATTGCGGTCCCAGCGCAGCTCGACCTTGCTCACCCGGTCCATGTAGATCCGGCCAGTGCGATCGCCCCGGATCGTGAAGCCGCACCGGTCGTCGAGCCACACATGCCCGGCCTCGCCGATGACGAACGGCGCCGCGTCGCGGGCACCGAACTGCACGGTGTCGTACGCCCGGGTCGCCCAGAAACCAGCCCGCAACACCAGCAGCGACGACAGCGTGTAGGCCTTGCCGCTGCTCGACTGGAACAGCTCGAAGTAGCGCGTCCATCCTTGGGTGGCCGCGCGAGATGCACTGCGCGCCACCATAAATGCCATTAACGCATCTGTGTATATAGGAGACAGAATTGCGTCCACCGTGCCCCCAATGGGGGGTACGACGATGGCGGCGGCGATCAGATCGCCGACCATCTGGATGAACGCAGAGATGCCCTCGTTAACTCCTGGCATACTGTGGCCGCCGGTGACGACCTGGATGCCCTTGCTCGGGGTTCGCCGGTACTTGTACCGGTCGAGGCCGGAGATCTCGCCGTCGCGCCACACCACGAACGGCAAGATCTTCTGTGTCCGTGGCGGTTTCGCCGGGTCGTAGTACTCGGGCGGGATGGTGCCGTCGGTGATCAGCGACTCGGACGAGTCGATCATGTCGCCGACGAACTCCCGGACGGTGCGGATCAGGCCGTCCCAGATGGTGCCGCCGTGCGCGGTACCCGAGTACGTGCCCGACCG
The DNA here is from genome assembly GCF_038752175.1 of Nocardia sp. No.11. Classification (NCBI taxonomy): domain Bacteria; kingdom Bacillati; phylum Actinomycetota; class Actinomycetes; order Mycobacteriales; family Nocardiaceae; genus Nocardia; species Nocardia sp. No.11. The sequence goes on from NZ_JBCGFB010000037.1 coordinate 7,480, forward strand.
GTCCTCGAAGCGGACGATCCTGGTGCCCGGCCGGAGGTTCGCGCCGGGCCACGGCTCGGGGTCGCCCTCCTCGTAGATGTCGATCTGGCAGCAGACTTCGCCGTCGTCCATGATCGGCTTCGCCATGTCGTGGAAATTCTTGAATCGCGAGATCGCAATTCCCCACAGCACGCCGCTCGCCATCGCCTCGATAAAGCTGATCGGCTTGACGACCATCGAATACGTGGACTGGTCGAGGTCTCCGCGCTGGTCCGGGTCCATGGGGTCCGACGGGACCGCCCACCCCGAATTCTTTTCACGCTGAATTTGGAGGTCGAGCATGACGGACAGAATCCACGTAATCGGACCGGGCAGTAGGAATACCTGGGGCCACTGAATCCACTCAGGGAACCATGGGTTTGACCAGCACGAATACCATTTCAGCCGCTCGTAATCCGTCAAAAAATTTGCGGTGATGATCTGATCGCCGGTCTGCGGATCGAGGTCGAGATCAATACTCTCGACGAGGCCGCCGATTTTGCTGCCGCAATAGGTGACGATGATGTTGACGTTGCGACCCTCGCCGTTGTCGAGCCGCTGCTTTTCGTCGAAAAGCCATTGACCGACCGGGGTATCGAATGGGAGAGGGAGGCTGATCGTTCCGGTGTCGTTCGACGGCAGCACGAGCGCCTGCGAGTACTCGTTCTGCACGAGGTGCTGTAGCCGCATCTCGGCGTCGAAGAGCCTCACCACCGGGTCGGCCGCGCGCATCCGCTCTTGCTTGCGCTCCTGCTCCCGCGTGGCCTTCCAGATCTGTTCGCACTGCTCCTCGAGGGATAGCCCGAAATTGATCTCCGTCACGGGTGTCGTCGGCGCGGGCATCTCACCACCCCCCGATCGGCATCGGCCACAGCCGCGGCATCACGAGCTGGACCATCGCGCCCACCCCGGCGGGCGCACCAGTCACGCTCACCGGCAGCGCGAGACGCTGTGTCCACGGCGGGATCTCATACTCGAAGTACCGGCCGGGGACGGGCATCTGGCCCAGAAGGTTCGTGCCGTGTGCGTCACGGACCATCAGCGCGTCGGGGTCGAGGTCGACCGTGGCGCCGCCCTGCACCGCGGTGATCGGCGGCATGAGGATGTCGCGGGCGCTGTCGTCACGGCCGGTGCGCTTGGACCGACCGAGGAACCGGTGCCGCGGTGGACCTTCGATCGACCGGTCGGGCAACGTCCAGTTGCCGCGAGTGATGTTCCACTTCTGGAACATCGGGATCGGCGATGGATTGCTCCCGAATACCTCGCCGCTGCCGGACGTCGAACTCGTCGACCACGTCGAAACATCGGGCTCGCTGTACCAGAACGGTTGCCCGCTTCGTAGCGGCAGCACGGGGTTCGCGTGCCGTCGCATCAGCGGGTCAATCCCCGGGTTGAAGTCGACGGCATCGCGCAGCTGAATATCGAGGAACCGGCTCACGCCCTTCGGCGAGATCGCTTCGATGCGAGCCAGTTTCGAGTCCCAGTCGTATTCGTCCTCACGGAATCCGACCGCGTTCCACCACGCCGACATCAGCGTCTCGGGGTCCACGCGCACCCGGTCGGGGACGAGGTGGAATCCGAGGTCGGTGTCGCGCGGATCGAACCACAACCCGCGCATCTTGCCGCCGCGCTGCCGCGCGCCCGACGCCCATGCGGTCCGGACCGGCGGGGAGAACAGCCCCTTCATTTGGTCCTTGGCGCAGTACACGCCTTCGGCGCCAGCGCCCTTGCCGTGCACGTGCCACGTCGACCCGTCGCAGCCGTGCAGAATGATCGTCAGGCCGGTCGAGCTGCGGTCGATCATCGCGACCCTCCGAACTGGCTGATCGCCGACGACTGGTTGACGTTCTGCTTGGCGAGCTCGGACTGAATCGCCGCGGTGACCTTGTCGTAGATCGTCGAGACGAGCGTCTGGATCGCGCCGCCCGAGCGGGAGAGCCCGACCGTGCCGAGCGCGTCGTCGACCTGCCCCTCGAAGAACGAGGTGCCGACGTCACCGAAGCGGCCGAGCCCGGTGTTCCACGCCTCTTCGAGGGTCTGCACGCCCGTCGTCGACGAGCTGCTCGTCGACGACGAGCTGGTGACGTCCGGCGCGACCGTCGACGTATCCGAGGCAGACACGTTCGTGCTGCTGCCGCTCGTGCCGACGATCCACACCGGCGTTACGCCCGAGGGGATCTCGACACCGCCGATCGTCACGCCGCCCGTCGATCCGCCGCCAGCGTTGCCACCGCCAGCGTTTCCGCCGCCAGGCGCTCCCCCGCCTCCCGCACCCGTGCCAGATCCGCCGGCGCCAGATCCGCCGGCGCCCGTGCCGCCGGCGCCCGTGCCGCCTGCGCCGCCGCCGAGGTCGCCGCCGCGCAGCAACGCCGCCGGGATGTGCATCCTGTTGGTGAACATCGGGTCGTCGGCACCGACCGGGCCGCCGACGACGACGCCCTCACTGCCGTTGCTCTCNCGCCGCCGCGCAGCAACGCCGCCGGGATGTGCATCCTGTTGGTGAACATCGGGTCGTCGGCACCGACCGGGCCGCCGACGACGACGCCCTCACTGCCGTTGCTCTCGACGTTCGTGCCGTCTCCGAGCGTCATCGCCGTATGCCCGAACGGCCCGCCCCCGTTGTCGTACCAGCCGACCGAGATGTCGCCCGCGCCACCGAGACCGGACTTACCACCGCGAGCAGCGAGCCAATCTCCCTCGGACATCGTCGACATCCGCGAGCTGAATGGGTCGAGGCCCATCGCGTCGTTGATCGTCGCCGAGACCATGCCCGAGCAGTCGATCGAGCTCGTGCTGAATCCGCCCATCTCGTAGACGGCGGGGTCCATGCTCTGGGCGAAGGCCTTGCCCGGCACAATCCCACCGTCGGCCATCGTGATCACACCGAGGCGACGACCGGTCTCTGCCCAGATCGCAAGGGACCGCTCGCGCTTCCCCGGTGCCAGCGGAATCAGGGCCTCGCCGCCGGTCTCGCCCTCTGCCCACTGCACCAGGCCCCGGCCGCTGCCAGGCTGGATGATCGCGTCCGAGGGCAGCTTGCCGTTCGCGTAGGTGCGGATGCTGCCGTTCGCGTTCGGGGCAGTCGGCAGGCCGAGCAGCTGCGAGTTCACACCGACGTTGACGGCGCGCGTGTTCGTGTTCTTCGTGACGAACGCGTCGAGCGCGGTCTGTGCCTGCGTGGTGTCCGCGGTGACGGTCGTCGAGACCTTCTTGCCGTTGTTCGTCGACACGAAATCGTCGATGATCTTCTGACCCTCGGCCGTGTTGCCGACGACCTTGAACACGCCGGGCTGGTCGTCGAGTTCGACGAGGCGAAGGCCGAGCTTCTCGAGCTCGGCGCGCTGCTCCGGGGTGTTCGACCGGATGATGATGTCCTTCTCGGACGGCAGCAACGCGACCTCTTGCCCGAGCGCGCGCGTGACCGACGCGTGGTTCTTCATCATCTCGACGTTCTCGGCGACGTTCTCGCGCAGGTCGCCGAGCTTCGGGATCGCGGTGTCGCTGACCCAGGTCGCCATGTCGCCGGCCGCGGTGCCCGCGTCGAGCATGGTCTGTTTGACGTCGCGCAGATCCTGACCGAGATCCTTCAACGTCTGGTTGCCGGTCATGTTGCCGATCGTCGAAGCGATCGTGCCGAGCGGACCGGTGACGGTGCCGATCGAATTCCCGATGCCGGTCAGGATGTACTCGCCCGCCTTGAGCGCCCAGTACCCCATGCCCATGAACGCCTCGGTGCCGAGCAGCACGGCGTCGGCCGTCGCGCCGAGGAACCCGAGGATCTCGGGCTGGTGCTGCGACACCCAGTCGGCGAGCTTGGCCAACTCCGGACCGAAGGCGTTCGCCAGCGCCAAGCTGATCTGGTCGGTGCTGACCTCGATCGAGCGCTTTGCCGATTCCAGCGAGTTCGCGCCCCCGGCGCCCAGTTTGTCGACCAGGCCTTGAGCGGCATTGCCCGTCGCGCCGAACTTCGCGACCGCCTCCGAAGGGTCCCATTCCTGGAACACCTTGATGAAGTCGCCCGCGGTGTCGCCGAGAATCTCCGCGGTGATCTGGGTCCGCTTCGCCGGATCCTCAACGCGTCGAATCGCATCGAACATCGCGTCGAATGCAGCCGCGCCCTCCTCGCCGCCCTTGCCGAGATCCTCGAAGATCTTCGCCGGATCGATCAGGCCGCCCAGCTCCTCGAGCTGGCCGAGCGCTTCCTCGATCTTGTCCGTCTCCTCGGTCATGCGCCGACCGAATTCCCTGAGCGCATCGGCGGCGCGGTCGCCGACATCGGCGCCCGCCTCGCCCGACTGGGCGATCAGCGACAGCGCGGTCTCGGCGTTGATGCCCGCTTGCTTCCAGCCCGCCGAGTATTCGGTGATGTTCTCGAGCAGGTCGCCGCCGAAGTTGCTGCCCTTGGCGGCCGCGGCCGAGATCAGGTCGAGGGCGTGCGTGGCGTCGTCGGCGAGCCCGGCCTTCATCAGGATCGAGGTGGCCTTGATCGACTCCGACACGTCGGTGTCGAGCACGGTCGAAACGGCTTGCAGCTGCTTCGTAACTTCGGTGATCTGCTGCTGGGTGTAGTCGGAATCGAAGAGGCCCGCCGAGAACGCCGCCGACGCGTTCGCGATGTTGTCCTCAACCGAGTCGCCGAACGCACCGACGTACGCGTCCGCGGCAGCGCGGCCGATCTTGGCCATCGTCGCATCGTCGGCGCCGATCTTGGCCTGGTTGAGGTTCAGCGTCTTCTGCTGCTGCATCCCGTTTTCGAGCGCACCCCAGAACGTCTTGGCCACGACGACCCCGGCGCCGACGAACGCGGCGCCGAGTGCCCCCGCCACGCCCGCGGCGCCCATCCCCTTGAGGCTGTCGAGCATGCCGCCGCTCGCCGCCTCGCCACCGCTGCGCCCGGCCGACGCGCCCGCGGACTGGAACGCGTTGGCCAACTGGCCGGGCACCTGCCGGGTGTCCGCAACGATCGACACGTATCCGGTCGCAAGCTCAGTCGCCAAGATCGGCACCGCCTTCCGTGTCGTCGTCCCAGCCGAGCCACGCGTTCAGCTCGTCGATCGGGAGGGCATCGCCGGACTTGCCGCCGACGACCCGTTCGTCCTCGGGCTTGGCTTCCTCGGCCGCGAGGGCGAGCAGCTTGTCTACGGTCGCCGTGCCGGGCTTGAGGTGCTTGAGCCAGCAGGCAAATTCGTGCCAGCTCAGAAACTCGCCGAGCTCCCAGATGTGGTGGCCCGCCGCCAGAAGGTCGGCGGTCACCTCGGTTTCGTGCTCCGCTATGAATCTGCGGAGCGTGAGGATTTCCCCGGGTCCACCGCCGACGCCGCGAGCCACGCGTCGAACAGGTCGCCGAGCTGCTTGCGGTCCAGCGCGGCCGCGGCCACCTTCTCGCCGACCGCCGGATCGATCGCGGCCATCAGGCCGAGGATGTATTGGCGGCGCGATAGCTTCGGGTCGCGCACGTTCTCGTCGATGTACTCCTCGCCCTCTGCGGGCATGAACTCCTGGAACGGCAGGCTCAGCACCTCGGTACTGCCAGGAATCTTGAACTCGAAGCGGTTCTTCTTGAGGTCACCCGCGCGCGCGGGCACGTTGAATACAGCCATCTCGCAAGCCCTTTCGGAATTCGCAGGCCGAGCAGAGAAGGGCCCGGCGGCGCGGCGGGCCTGCGAGGGAGACCGCGCCGCCGGGGTTCAGGGGGTCACGCGTAGGTGACCGAGAGCGGGGTGCCTGCGCCAGCCGCGTTCGTCACGACGAGGTTGTGCGTGCCCGCGGTCTTCGCCGGGACGATGACGGTCAGCGTCCGGTTGTCGACGACCTCGAGGTCGAGGACGGCGGTGCCGCCGATCGTGACGCCGGTGGTGCCGGTGAAGTTGGTGCCGCGCAGGATCAGCAGGTCGCCGCCCGCGGTCGGCAGGTTGCCTGCCGGGGTGCGGCTGGAAACCACGGGCAGGCCGGCGCCCGCCGCCGCGTTGGCGTTGTAGTACCGGTACGCCTTCACGCCGTTGGCGTCCTTGTAGCAGGTCAGCGTGCAGTCGAAACTCTGCAAGCCGTTGCGGACGAACGGGCCCTCGGTGATCGCGGTGACCTGCGCCTCGGCCGGGACGATGCGAGCGCGCTTGCTGCCGTCCCGCATGTCGAACATCCACGGATGGATCCCCAACGGCGAGCCGGTCTCTTCGACGATCGTCAGGTCGCCGATCGTGGTGACGTTCTCCGAGCCGAACGCCTCCTTGAGGGTGTCGGGGTCGAACGCGCTGTACAGCTTGAACTGGAATGCCGTGCTGTGCTGGTCCTGCGGGCTGTAGATGAGGTCGCCCGCCCAGTCGTAGATGGGCGAGGAGGTGCGTTCGCCGCTGGGCCGCAGCCCATCGTCGGCGACGTAGCCGAGGCGGGTCGCGCCTGCCGGGGTGATCGGGGTGACATCGGTGGGCAGGCTCGCGCCGGGCGCGAAGATCGAGATACCGCCGGACGCCAGCGGGGCGCCCACACCGATATTGGCAACGGTAGGTCCGGCCATTGTTCAATCCTTTCGGAATTCGCAGGCCCGAAATGGATTTCGTGATTCCTCCCGTTGCCGGGGGAAGTTCAGAGCAGGTCGCCGTGAATGGTGAGCTGCATGGTGAATTGGTAGCGTGGACTGTTGATGTCGGGATCGGGAAAGTTCACGATCCCGCCCACCTCGTCGACGGCGACGATCGTGCCCTCATCGGCTGTGGCCGCGAGGATCGCGTACGCGCGCTGGGCGAGCAGCAGCGCCGCGGCCTCGGTGGTGTCCCAGCACTCGACGAGCAGTGACGCGGCAAAGTGCACCAGTGTCACCTTCGCCTGTCCAACGAGCGACACCCGGCACATACGCGCCGGACGCTCGCGTGGCACCCTCGTGCCGACGTAGGCCGTATCGCTTCGTGCGGCAAGCCCGGCCTTGACGGCGGCCACAGCGAGGCCCTCGGCGTCGGCCGGCGCGACCGGCTCAGCCACGAGCCGCGCCGAAGTTTCGCACGAGCGTGTTGTTCCGCGCGTTGTCCTTGATCGCCTTGAAGTTCGAGGTGAACACCGCCGCCCGCCAACGACCCTGAGGCTTCTTCTCGCCCTGCGTGGTCGACATCATGTAGCCCGCCGCTTCGCCGCCGGCGGCCGCGAGTACCTTGCGCGCGCGACGTTCGAGATCTCGCTGCACGCCAGGCGCACGCCGGATCTCGTAGAGCGCATCACGCTTCATCACGAGACGCATCACTGAACTCCTCATCGTCGAGTGCCCTGCTCGGCGAGATCACCGTGAGATCGGTGCACGCGATCGACAGCCGGATCGCAGGCAGAACCTCGCCGTTCTGTCCGGCGACGAGCGCAGGCTCGCCCTCGCTGTACAGCCACGGCAGCGGTGCGCCACCGATGGTGATCTCGCCGGTGTCGGTGTTGAGGACCGCGCCGCGCGCGAAGTCCGGTTGTGCGTCGGTCATCCGTCCACCCTTTGCAGATTCAAGGTGCCGCCGGGTATCCACGCGAACGGCGTGCCCTCGGTGCCACCGACTTCGCCGATCACCTCGAATTGCCCGGACGGCCCGTACGGCAGATCGATCACGTCATGCGGGCGGGCCGGGAATCCGGGCGGGGTGAGCAACTCGACGTCGACGGCGACGCGGTCGTGCCCCGCGACCGCGGGCTCAGTGGAAGTCGGCACCGCCCATCCGATCACCGGATGCGGGGTGCCGTCCTCGTCGAGCGGCGGTGTGTAGACATCGGCGGTGTTGCCGTGCCCGTCGTCGTCGCCAGCCGACCAGACGTGCAGCCCGACCGTGTGCGCCAGCGGGAAACTCACGACGACACCGGGATCGTGTTGATCGTGTACGCCTTCTGACCACCGCCGAGCGAGCCGAGTCCGGCGAGCTCGTTGCGGTCTTCCTCGGTCAGTGCCAGCGTGCCGGGCTCGTCGCCGCCGAACGTGTTGCCGACGGAGTACGGGCCCGCGCCCATCGTCTTCGACCGCATCCCTTCCGGGTTGCGGATGTGGCGCAAGATGATCCGGCACACCACCTTGACCACGCGCGCCTTCGGAATCGCCCGCGGGTTCACGGGATCCGGCGGCGTCGCGTAGTCGTCGATCCGCTGCTGAATGTCGGGGAACTCGGACACGATCGAGTCCTCGACATCGGCGATCAGGATCGTCAGTTTCGAATCGGTGGCGTCGGCAGGGAAGGCGCCGGGGCCGACCCAGCGGTCGCGGACATCGGATGCTTCTGCCCATGGCATGAGTCGGCCCCTTCCCTGTCAGGCGTAGAAACCGCGGTAGACGCCGTGCGCGCGCTCGTTGCCGTACTTCAAGCCGATCTCGCCGTACACCTGGGTCTTGTCCGACGCGCCGGTCTTCGCGAGCTCCTCCTCGAAAAGCACGCCCTTGCCGGGGACGTTGAGGAACACCGGGGTGATCTGTTCCATGCTGACGACGGCGATCGCGTCGGCGGGCAGCGCCCGGTCGACCGTGATGTTCAGGGTGCCGAAGTCGGTGACGATGGTGTCCATGACGACACCGCCGACGTTGCGGGTGCCGCCCATGATCCCGGCGGTCGAGCTGTAGGCGGTGGCGTAAGCCTTGCTGATCGCGCGCTTCTGCCCGGACGGAACGAACAGGGTCGCGGTGCCCTGCTCGGTGATGCCGCCGTTGTCGAACACGCTCTGGAGCAGTTCGCCGATGCGGTCGGGCGTGACCACGGTCGCGGCCTTGATGCCGTAGAACGACACGGTCGCGGTGCCGACGGTGATCGCGGTGCCGCCCTTCGTGGCCGCGATCTTGAACGACGCCGTGGTGCTGTTCGACTTCACCCAGTAGGCACGACCCGGCACGATCGTGGTGGACGCGCCGACGTCGGTGAACACGACCTTGTCGTCGGGCACGAGGTTGTGCGTCACGGTGATCGTGTCCGTCGCGGCCGATGCGCCTGTGGTGAGGGCCTGGTCGGCGAGCAGCGCGTTCGTGGTGGCCGCGCCGAGAATGCCCTGAGTCTGCCGGGCCGTCGCGTTGGTCGTGGGCTTGACCTTCGTGCCGTGCCAGAAGACATGGTTCACGTCGCGGGCGATCTGCTTGAGCGACTGCATGATCTGCCACGAGTGCTCGTTGCCGACCGGGTTCGGCTCGCCCGCATTCGAGAAGAACGGGGCGCCGGTCACGGTGTTGTACTGACCGACCGCCGCTGACTTGGTGTAGCTGGTCGACACCGCCTCGTGGAAGATCTGCACGACGTTCTCGACGTTGGCGCGCACCCGCTCCTCAGCGGTCGGCGCGTCCGCGCCTTCCAGCCGCGGCCGCGAGGCGGCGTCGCGAAGGTCGTAGGTCTGCCACTCGAACGCGGTGCTGTCGGTCTGTGCACCGCCGCCGATGCCGCCGGCCGCAGACAGCAGCGGGGTATCGGCGGGGGTGAGCGCGAACAGCTCACCGTGGAAGTTGGGCAGGTTGAACGTGGTACCGATACCGGTGATTCCAGCCATGGTTTGGCCCTCCTATCGGGCTTGTCGTTGCTGCGCTGCGCGCTGCTCTTTGAGCGCGATCGCACGGGCGAAGTCCCGGTTCTTCGTCGCCTCGGCGATCTGATCGTCGAGGTTCGGAGTTGTCGGGGTGCGGCCTTCGCCGGGCACATAGGCGCCGGTCGGCGGAGGCGGCGGGGTTGCAGGGTTGCGAGCGGCGAACCGTTCCGCCTGCTTGGCGATGGTGTCCTCGTCGGACGCCGTGAGGAACAGCTCGGCATCCTCTTCGCTGATGCCGTGCTTGGCGGCGTGCTTGTAGCGCAGCGCCTCGACCTTCGCTGCGGTGGCACTCTTTTCGAGTTCCGCCACTCGATCGGCCTGCTTCTGCGCGTCGGTCTTGTTCGCCTCTTCGATCTCAGCGAGGCGATCGGCCGCCGACTTGTTTTCCTTCGCCCTGGTCTCCCACTTGCGGGCCTCGGCCTTCCAGTCCGTTTCCGGCGGTGCGGCCGGGGGCTCGGTCGTCGAGGGTGCCGCTACGGGCGCCTGTGCAGGCTGCTCGATCGGGGCTGCGGGGGTCTGGCTCTCTGGTTCCACTTCATCGCTCCCATGCGGGATAGGTCAGCGCCGTGCGGCACTGGACGTTTAGAGGTTGGCGGCGATCCACTCGCGAACGCGCTCGTTGTCGGCGGCCTTCGTTTCCTCTGACCGGCGTCGAGCGGATTCCACGAACTCGGATCGCACCGCGCTGATCTGCTCGCGGTTGAATGCCGGGGCGGCGTTGCATCCGCATTTGGGATGGCTCGCGAAGTCGACCGACTTCTCCGTGTAGACCGCGCCACGGCGGATCAGCATCGTGCAGAAGTCGCATTTACCGGATCCGATGCGCATCCATCCGGACGCGCGAGGATCTGCGATCGAGGTCAGCCGCACCACATCGCGCGACTGATTGACGATGCGCTGTTGCACGCCGCCGAGGATCATCGATTGGAACGACTCGGTGCTCACGGCCTCGGCGGTCGCCCACCCGATAAGCGAGCCGGTGCCCGTGGTCGCCGGGGCCTCGGTGATCGGCGCGAACCGGCCCGCGACGCCGGAGGTTTCGCGCAGCTCCTCGTAGTAGTCCGCGGCGACCGATTGGGCCGCGGCGCCGTAGGTATCGACGATGTCGGGCAGCAGCTCGTACAGCGCGTCCGGGCCGCCATCCTGGACGAGCCGCCACAGGTCGCGGACGTCGGACTCGGCGAGGGTGACGAGGTCGCGGATCGCGCGGCGAAACGCCTCGTACGGGGTCACTACCGCTCTTCGAGATCGGCAGCCTGCGACTCGGGCAGGCGCAGGCTCGCCGGTGTCGCGCCGGTGAACTCGATACCGTCCAGGCCCAGCCTGCGCGCGGCGTCCTCGGGCTTGACGCCCGCCCTGATCGCGACGCCGAGCGCGTCGAACTTCGCCTTGAGCGCGTTCGCTTCCTCGGCAGGATCGGCGGCGGCGGGTGGAGCGGCGGCCGGGGCGGCCTGTTCCGCGCGCTGCGCTGCCGCCTCGGTGAGTTTGCCCAGTACGCCGGCGCCCGCAGCGCGGCGCTTGTCCGCCATCGCGCGGGCGATCGTCGTCTCGTCCCATCCGAGCTGCTCGAGCGCAACCTCGGAATCTGCCATCCACGGAAACGCCTGCACGACTTTCAGGACGGAATCGGATGCCGCCTGGCGTGAAGGCGTTGCTGGGTCGCGCCACTTCACGCGCAGCTTCGCCAGTTCCGGCGGGGCCTTGTCGAGGCGTTGCCGGATCTGCACGCCGGTCCTGATCGCGTTGCAGTACGCATGGCCGAATACTGATGCCGCGTTCTCGGCCTCGATCAGCAATTCCTCTTTGTTCGCGTGGATCGCCTCGGCCGACGACGGGTTGTCGGTCACGACGCCGAGCGTCCCCACCGACAGATTCGTCGCGCCGGCGAACCGCATCGCGATGCTGCGCATGTGCTCGAGGTGAGGCTGAAAGCTCATCTGCGCGAACGTGCCGACGGTGGGTAGCTCGCCGTCCTCGTCGCGGCCTATGGCCAGGATGCGGCCGATCACCGATTCCCAGCCCGTGCGCTGTCGCCCGGTCGCGTCCTCGAAAGCTTCGGGCTCGGCGCCCAGAATGTAGCGCTGCGGACCGGCGAAGAACTCGGCCGAGATCTCCGTGCGCAGGACGGTCCGAACCGCCTCGTCGGTGATCGACATGACGGCGCGCGAGATCCGCGACTGGCCGAACGGACGGTCGAGCCGCGGGCGATACGGCAGCAGCTCCACCGGCACCCGGCCCAGCGAATGCGCGCGCCGCTCGGTCCACCACCGGCCAGCAGCGCGGCGCACGGTGACCACCTTGTCCGGCAGGTACATCACCAGTTCGGTCACCCGCTGGTCGGCCGGGAACGACTCGTCGAACGCGACGATCGACAGCGCGGCCGACAGCCGACGCCGCCGAGGATCCCAGATCCCCGTGCCCGACAGCGCCGACCGGGCCGTGATCAACACATCCGGCTCGCCCGACTGCACGTCCCCCTGCGTGGTAGCGAGGAACGCGCACGCGTGGATGAACGCCGAGATCTGCGCCTGTGGGGCTTCGAGATCCATGCGGTTCGCCGACCACATGTCGTTGATGCCCATGTCTTCGGCCGACTCGCCGGGGATCACGAACCCGTCGTGCCGGATGCGGTGTGCCAAACCCTCGACCGCCTTCTCCGGCCAGCCGACAACCGTCTCGGTCTTCTCTGCGATCTCGGGCGGGATCGCGACACCGAGGGACCTCAGCACGTTCTTGCCGTCGTGGTAGCGGGCACGCAACTCGTTGCGCGGCCACTTCGCCGCCATCTGCCGCATCAGCACGTTGAGCGTGCTCTGTTCCTGGTGGTCGAGATCGCCGATCTGCGGCATCACCGAAAGGGCAAGATCCGTCGTCACATGATCACCGCCTTCCCGCTGCTAGTCCGTCGTTTGCCGACCGTCGCCAGCGCGCCGAAAAGGGCGAGCGTGAAACTCACGATCGGCGCGATATTCACTGTCTCGTCGGTGCGGTCCCAGCCCCAGCCGCCAGCAGTGCCGATCGGCCGTTTGCGCGCGCCCGCGAGCGCGTCCGTCACCGCCTGCTGTGCGGCGTGGGTGAGCCGCTTCCACTTGGCCTTGCTGACGAACTGCCCGCAGGCCTTCGCCATGTCGACGCTCGAGGTCTGGATCACCCGGCACTTGCGCGCGCGCAGTATCGGGATCATCGCGTTCGCCGGGCCGACGCCGTCGATCACGATCGGAGTCCGCCGGCGGGCCCGGGCGACGAGCCACTCGATCGCAGCGTCGGAATCGACACCCGCCCACACCTCCTCGCAATGTGCGTTCTCGCCATCGAGCCAGCACGCCGAGATCGAGATCTCGCGAGCGTGTGACATGTCGACGCCGAGCGCGTCAGGCTTGGTCCTATCGGGCGGCCCGTCGGCGGCCATATCGCGCCACCGGCGGGCGCTGACCACCGCGGCGTGCTTGTTGATCTCGTCCCAGATCCCGCGGGCTTCCCTGTTCCACGAGTCGTCGGACTTGAGCAGCTTTCGCAGGCGCAGCAGCGCACGGTGCGTCGTCCGGTGCGGATACGACGGGTTGCACTTGCGCAGCTGCTCGACGTCCATCGGGTCCGTGTTGCGGTCGGCCGAGAACTCGACGTAGAGCGTGGTGTCGTCGTCACCGTCGATCGCCTCTTGCCGCAGCTGGGTGAATGCTTCGCCGGGGTCCTTCGGCCGAGGTGGCGTCCCCATGAAGAACGTGAGCGGGTTCTTCGCGACGTTCTGGGCGGCGCCCATGTCCTCGAGCGTGGCCTCGCCGAGAATCTGCGCCTCGTCGAACACGAGCACGTCGACGTCGGTGAAGCCGCGGCCGAACCCGTTCTCTCTGGCGCCGAACAGGATCCGCGATCCGTTGCGGAACCGGATCGCCTTGTCGCTCTTGCCGCGGGTGATCTGCCGGACGTGCGGGGCGACTTGCCGCCGCTGCGCCATCCCGTCGAACGTCTCGAATGTCTCGTCGGCGGTCTTCGTCCTGTGCGCCGTCCAGATCACCGTGATTCGCGGGAAGATCAGGCACAGGGCGAAGATGATGCACGCCACCAAGTACGTCTTGCCGACCTGCCGAGGGATGCTCATCACGACCGCGTCAGCGGCGTACAGCCCATCGGATCGCTTCGACAGGATCAGCCTCCCGGCGCCGTCCTGCCATTCATCGAACCGCCAGCCGAGCCGATGGCATGTGTCCCGCACGCTCGGCCACCCGGTCGACCGGATGCCCGTCGGCGCAATGACGTAGCGCGCCAGCGTCGAGAGCCGCCGGTCAGTAGCCGGTGCCGTCCCAGGCTTCATCTTCGGTGCCCGCGACGACGGACGACTCATCCTTGTGGAGCAGCTCGAGGGCCTCGATCTCCTTGCCGATCGCCAACAGGTTGCGCGCCAGCGGTGACAGATCGCGGGCCGGGGTCTTCGGGTCGTCCATCGCCCGCGCGAGCCGCCGGCGGGTGGCCCGCAACTCCTCGATGCGGTTGCCCGCGTCGGCCGCCTCGGTGATCGTCAGCGGCTGCTCGGGCTTCGCTGGCGCGGCGGCCTCGGCCGACGAGTCGACGACGGTCAGATCCGGCTTGCCCGCCCGGCTGGTGCGGGTCCGGCGCTCACGAGGTGGCACCCGCTCACCTCCTCGGGGAGAAAAATTCGGGCGTGGGGGGTCACCGCCTATGCCGGAGGGTGCTCCGGCGGGCAGGGGGAGGGTATGCCCCCCACCCATTGCCGGGCCTGTGGGCCGATCTGAGCGGATTTGGGCCGCTGGGGGGCATTTTCGCTGTTTCAGCTGTATCCGTCGCGTCTGCTGACCAGCCTCGCGCTACTTGTGACAAACAGCAGGTCAGACGGTAAAATCGTTGGCATGCAGGCTATTTCATGCGTGATGTGCGGACGCTCTCGCGTCTGGTCTGGTCGCGGCCCTCGGCCTCAGACGTGCGGGTCGCGCTGCCGTCAGCGTCTGCATCGTGCGCCCTCGTCGATCCCTGAGTCGATGACCAGCCTGCCGAGGTGGACAGCTCGCGACGGCAAGCGCCCGACCCAGCGTGACGGGCGGCCGGCCTCCTCGACCGATCCTTCGACGTGGGTCACCTTCGACCGAGTGGCCGATCGCCCTCACGGTGTGATGCTCGGCGATGGGCTGGCGTGCTGGGATCTCGATGACGTGATCGACGACCAGGGCCAGCTTCACCCCGAGGCGGCTAGGGTCCTGCACGAGGTGGGTACGCACGCACTGTGGGTCGAGCGCAGCATGAGCGGTGTCGGCCTGCATGTGTTCGTGCGTGACGTCGAGCAGCCTGCCCGTGTGGGCGAGCGGGTCAGCTACTACAGCCGTGAGCGGTTCATCGCGGTGAGCGGTGAGCGGTTCACCACGTTCGCCAGGTAACGAACTCCCGAGGTGCACTCGCTGCGGCCATCTCCTCGGGCGCCTTGTCCGCCTTCTGCTGGTTGCAGTGGCGATGGGCCGCCTGCTTGTTCTCGATGGTGTCAGGGCCGCCGAGGGCGAGGGGGATGATGTGGTCGACGACGAATGCGCCAGGGTTGCGCCAGTGGAGCGTGTAGTCGATCGGTCCGTCGCAGATCCCGCATGGTGGCTTGGTGCGTCGGATCTGGGCGCGGTGCCGGTCTCGTGTGGTGGTGCTGCGCTTCACGGCCATCGGTTCCACCTCGCCGCGGTGATGACGATGCCGACGGCCCAGACGATCAGGCGGTCGAGCCAGTCAGGCATGGTCGTCGAGCACCTTGCGCATCGCGTCGGCAATGGCGTCGCCCGCGTCGGCGATCGGGCCGGGGTCGAGCTGTGCGCTGGCGTTGCCCTGGTATGTGACCGGCAGGTCCACGGTGGCAACCTGGTGCACCTCGGTGGCACCGTGCACCCGCATCAGTACGTCGATCTTGATCACCTCGGGCGTGTGCGCCATCACTGTTGCTCGTGTGGCGCGAGGGTGATCGTGTATCCGTCCGATGTGGTGGTCCGTCGTACCTCGCGGTAGCGCTTGCCCTCGATGTACCAGTCGGCACCGGGGATCGTCGGCTGGATCCACGGTGTACTCGGTCGGCTGGGCCATCTCACCACACCCAGTAGCCGAGCGGCATGGTGTAGATCGGCTGCTCGAGCGTGCGCGGTGCTGGTGTGCGCCAGCAGCCGAGCAGCAGCCCGAGCAGGTCGAGGACGTTCATCAGAAGATGGCGCCGATGAGCGCGACGGCGACGGCAGCGAGGACCTCGCCCCACTCGACAGCGCCAGCGGCAGCGGACACGGCGGACGACAGCGCAGACAGCATGATGCTCCTCGGATTGTGGCGGTTGGCGGGATGCCCGGAGTCGAACCGGGGTCTGCCCGTGGGCTCCTCGGCGGTGCCGATGCTTTCCGTTAGCTACATCCCGGCAGATACGACAGAACCCACCTCGGAGGGGATGAGGTGGGTTCTTGATCGTGACCGTGCCGGACCGACACGTCACGCTACGCGCTGAGCGTAGCAATTTCCGTGTCCGTAAGCGATCACCCCTGGTCGCGAGTGTCCCAATCAGTCCGGTAGTCGGGGTGGTCGGACCAGATCGCGGCGATAGCCCGCGCGGTGGGGCACGGCCATGGCACCGGCCGGTACTCGCTGTGGAAGTCGTAGTCGCGGCACGTCTCGCAATTGCCATACTGCTCGCGGTGCTCACCGGCCCGGCGGCCGACCACGGCCCGCAGCGCTTCTACCTGGCGCAGGGACCGGGCAGGATCGTGGCGGGCGATGTGGGCGTTCTCGCGCTCGTCGCCGACGATCACCACCGTGTCGGCGTCGGAGTCAACAACCAGAGCAGCCCCGTGCTTGACCTCAGCCCGCCACACCCCGTGCGGGATCGCACCCGCGATCGTCTCATCCTCGGTCAGCCGAGCCTCGATGAACTCCTCGATCGTCACGCTTCCACCCTCCCATCTCGTCGTGTGTGCCGTCGCCGGATGGGCAGCAACAGGTGCGCGTCGAGCACCTCGCCGACGATCCACTGCGAGGGCCAGTGCCGATGCCACGGCCCGGGCACCGGCGCGATCAGCCCGGCCTCGGCGAGCACGTGCACGCGGCGCCGCGTGAGGTGGCGCCACTCGTCGCCGAGCTCGCGGGCGAGGGCCGCGATCCCGCCCGCGTTGAGCCGCTCGGACCGCGCCACGGTGAGCCGCTCCTCGTCGATGTGCACGATCATCGGCGGCGGGCATGCGATCCGCTCGGCCGCCGTCTTCGCCGCCTTGATCTCGCCGAGCGCGGTCTCGGCCCCGGGGATCACGGCGAGGGTTTCGAGGTGGCGCAGCAGCCAGCGGGCGAGCCCGGGCGTGGTGTCTGGGCCGTCGTATCGCCGGTCCTGGTGCTCGCACACGACGCGCACCCATCCGCCGAGCACGTTGTGCAGGTGCTCGGCGACCTCGTGCGCCTCGACGTTGTACGGCAGCGGCTGCCCGTCACCGCGGCGTCGGCGTCGCCCTCCCCCGCGCTCGTATCGGTCCTGCCGCATGACGGCGACGGCGAGATCCTCGGCGAGCTCGGGGATATCGAGCAGGTAGCCGCGCAGCAGCTTGACGTCGTGGCGCTCGATGTAGCGGTGCTCGGCGGTCTCGGTCATAGGCACCTCGGTAGGCGTAGGGCCGGATCGTTTATGCGCCCGGCGTAGTCGGAGAACGGCCGAAGTCGTTGCCGCCGTATCCATTCGGGCGTGTCGAACGGGCCGTCGGGCAGCGGCCACAGCTCACGCTGCTGGGCGACGACGTGGCACCACAGCACCTCGGGCAGGGTGCGCGGTCCAGTGGGGCGAGCGCGGGTGAGCGCCTCGTCCCATGTGCGGCGGTCTGTGCTGGACAGTTCGGGCGCCACGCTCACCCGGCCGGGGCTCGCCCACGGCTCGACCGTCAGCTCCTCGACGGCGGGCAGGAACGGGTTCGCCCACGCCGCGTACGCGAGGATCTCGTCGTAGGTCAGCGCCTCGGCGCGCTGCCCGATCACACGAGGCCCTTGATCGTCCGCACGAGCTCGGCCATCCGGTTGAGCGCGGCCTCGATCCGTCCGGGGTCGGTCGTGTCGTCGACGATGACGAGTTGCCCGTTCCGGAGCTCCACGCCGACGACGGGTGACGGGGTCGGCGGTTTCGGTGCGTCCCATGGCCGCCGGGCGGTGCTGCCCGGGTGGAGTTCCTGCCACGCCTCGCAAGCGATGCGGTCGCGCGCCCAGTAGCCGATCGGGTGGCCGGTGCGGTGGGCGTGTGCGGACACCGCGCGGTGCACAGCCGCGGTGAGATCGAGGTAGTCGCGATCGGTGTCGGACATGGCCTATGCCTCCTCGGGTCGTTGTCCACTGAGCAGCGCGACGAGGTCGCGCACGGTCATGAGCACGATCTGTGCGCCGGGGTCGGCGACACCGCGCCGCTTGGCGACGACCACGCCCGCGATGGCGTCGTCGTGGCCCCGCTCGGTCTCGGCCTCGCCGAGCCACGGCCCGGCCTTGAGCTGCCCGCCGTAGTCCTTGCACTCGATGACGATCCGGCCGCCGCCGGGCGCGCGCACCCCGGCAATGTCGCCGCGGTCCTTGGCGCCGGTCTTGGCGCGCCGCTCGATCCGGTCGTCGTCGAGCTGCTCGGCGAGGTAGTTGGCGATGCTGGACTCGTGCCGCGTTCCGGCGGCCTTCGCGCTCGCGCGTGAGCGGGTCACTCGGTCACCGCCTCGCCGGCGAGTGTTGTCCGCACCCGCCGGTACACCTCGTCCGACTCCTCTCTGACCACGATCGAGCGCCCGGCGGCGAGGGTCACGACGGTTCCCGCGACCTCGAACTCGGCCGGTACCGCGATCGGTGGGGGCTCGACCGGCTCGATCACGGCGACCTCGTGAGCGTCGAGGTAGACGGGTTTGCCGTGCCACGCCGTGAGCTTGATCAGCGTGATCGGGGCGGCGACGAGCTGCCCCGCCTCGATGGCGCGGCGCACTGCCTCGGTGATGAGCTCCTCGTGCTCTTCTTGGCGGGTCTTGAATCGCCACTCAGACACCGGCGAACTCCTTTCCGATGGTCTCGGCGAGGGCCTGCACGTGCCCCTCGGTGATGTAGGCGGCGCCGTGTCGGCCGTCCCAGAGGTAGCCGCGGGCGAACGCCATGGCGCCGTTCCACGTCTGCCAGTTCGACGGCGACCACCACCGCTGGAACGCCCCGGCGCGGCACTTGTCGACGAGGTCTTGCCCCCACCGCGCCGCGGCGGCGGGCCCGGACAGCGACCACCACTCGGACACGTCGGCGATCGTCCGCAACGGGTTGCCGGGCGGCAGCGCGGTGATCGGGTCGCCGGCGGCGGCGGCCCACCATGTCGGCAGGCCGGTGATGACCCGGGTTCCGGCGATGCCGTAGCCGGGCGCGGGCGGCCGGTGCGGCATCCCGGCGCCGGGCGGGCGCGCGGGGTCGGCGATGAGCGCGCACGCGTACACCTCGAGGTCGGGGTGTGCTCCGGCGCCGATCTCGGCGGCGAGGTCCCCGGCGATCCCGGCGCCTTGGGAGTATCCGGCGATGATGGCGGGGTTCGCGGTGCGCTGGACGGCGTCGGCGAGCGCCTTGCGGCCGAGGGCCCGGGACTCGGCGTAGGGCATCTGGATACCGCCGTACGTGGCCGGGTAGCTGACGATGCGGGGCGCGAAGCGGTCGGGGTCGAGAGACTGCGCGAACGCGGCGCACACGGCGTCGCCGCGGGGCGAGCCGGTGCCGGGCAGGATCAGGACGTCGATCACCGTCGGCCCCCCTCAGCGGGGGTGAACAGGACCGTGGCCGGTAGGCCGAGGGCGGTCCAGGCAAACGGGCGATCGTCGCCGAACACCACGCCGTAGTCATCATCGAATCGACAGCCGATCGAACCGTGCCGCGACCGCACCACCACCCCGCGAGGAAGGCCGAGCAGTTCCTCCATCGTGGTGATCTTGCGGGCGGGCAGACGCACACCGCGCTCGATCAGAAAGTCGGCGGTCTCGCGCGGCGACGCGGCGGTCTCCTGGCAGTCGAGCAGCAGGTTCGTCAGGGTTTCGCGGTCACTCGCCACGGTGACCCTCCTCGGCGGTCATGGCGTCGACGAGGCGGCGCAGGCCTTCGAGCTGCGACGCGTCGGCGACCTTGATCACGAGGTGCGCGAACGCGTTCAGCACCTCGGTGACGTTGATGTACGTCGCGAGTGCGGCGATCGCGACTCGGTCGTTTCGGTGGGCGGCCTCGACGATGGCGACGACGTCGCGCATGGCGTCGCGCGCCTCGCGGGGGAGCGCGGCGGAGAACGGCTCGGGGGTACTCACAGCGCACCGCCCTTCGCCACCGGCGCGTTGATCGTGACGTCGACGCGCGTCGGCTCGTCCTCGATGAGCACGAAGTCGCGCCCCGTGATGCGGTTCGCGTCCATCGTGGTGGGCTTCATGAGCTCGATGCCGTCACCGCGGGGCCGGGTGACTGAGCAGGTGACCGAGCAGACGGGCGGCTTCTGGACGCCGCCGTACTCGGCGGGCTGGTAGACGCCGAGCGATTCGACTTTGAGAACGCGACGGTTGTGCTCGCGGGCGTCGTGGTAGCGGTCGCCGACGCGGACGGTCCGGCCGCGGGTGGTGGTGAATTCGATGGTGGTCTGTCCGTCGATCTCGGTCATCGGTTCTGCTCCTTGCGGTCTGCGGCGTCGATCGCCTGCTGTGCTCGCTGGCTGGGTGGTCGGTGGGTGAAGTCGTGGATCCCGGAATCGGGTGGCGGTGGCCGGTGAATCGGGCAGGCCCGCATGACGTCGGAGTCGGGCGGGGAGAGCCATCCGTTCCGGCATGTGGGGTCGTGCCAGACGGCGTCCGGATCGTCGTCCGGGTCGCGCTCATCTCCGCTGCGATCGAGGGTCATTTTGTCCACAGCCCCGGGGCGCGGAAGTGAGTTGCGTTTCGGAGGTGAGCACGCGGGTTCGGTTGGTAAGTGGTTGGTATGGGTTGGTGTTGTCTCATGGGTGAGACCCAGACTCGCCACCGGTGAGACCTAGACTTTTCACCGGTGAGACCTAGACATTTCGCGGCCCGGCCCGCATAGGTCTCATGGGTGAGACCCAGACTCGCGGCCTGTGGATAACTCCCGGGCTCACCGGTGAGACCCAGACTCGTTGTCCGGACGGGCTTTCCGGGGCTCATGGGTGAGACCCAGACTTGCCGCCCTCGTCGGGTCCGAGCATCGGCAGATCGAGCACATCCGAGGGCACCGTCAGCCGGTACTCGTCCGAGTCGCCCGTGTGCCGGTTGCCCTGCTTCACGCGCTTGATGAGACCCATCTCGCGCAGGAACTCGAGGTGCCGGATCACGGTCGCCTTGCTCGTATCCGTGACCGCCATCAGCCGGACCACGCCCACGACGATGTGCGAGCCGTCCGCGTTCGCATACGTCGACATCACCAGTGCGACGAGCTTTGTGGTGGTCTGCATCTTGATGCGGCGCACGATCCGCTGCCACTCGAACGAGTCGCACGGCATCAGCTCGCGCACCTGCGCGCCCGTCAGCGGATCCACGACGTAGCCACCACCTCTCATCCATCACTCACCTCGCCGGTCTCGCGGTCGCCGGCGATCTTGCGGGCCTCGTCGAGCAGGCCGGGCAACCGGTACGACCAGTCCTTCGACCACTCGTCGGACCGGGCGCGCCGGTCATGGGCGAGGGTGCGCGTCGTGCAGTACCCGAGGACCGAGTCGCCGCACTGGACGAACAGCGCGTCACGGCCGTACCCCTGGAAGATCAGCGACGCCCCGTAGGCCTTCGCCGCCTCCCGGAACCGCGCGATCAGCTCCCCCGCGACCGCCATATCGTCGATGGCGGTCGCGCGGGATCGCTGCATCATCTCGACGTTCTTCACGACGTCGATCAGCGACGAATCTTCCGCCAGCCGAGGCAGTTTCAGCACACGGCCGTCGATCATCCCCGAGCAATCGGTGATCCGGAGCGCATCGCCGAGCGCCTCGAGTCGGAGCAGGTTCTCGGGCGAGGCCCCGCCACCGGTGGCCTCCTTGCCGCCCTTGAAGATGGCGAGGATCTTGGCGACGTCCTCGGGCAGCAGCTCGACCACGGCCAGGCCGTACCCGCTGGGCGGCGGATCGCCCCACAGCGACACGATCGCGAGCGCGCCGGTGTATCGGTCCGTCGCGGACACGGTGAGGTGCTGGTATCCGAATTGCAGGCGCACGCGGTGGTATCGAGGGTCGTCCTTGTCGGCGCTGGCGTGCACCCGCACCGCGGTGAGGGCCTGCCGCAGGTCCCCGGTGCCGACCATGACCACCTTTCTCACTGGTCCTCACCGCCCCGTGCCTGCTGCGCGGTCGCCTTGACGGTGTCGCCGAGGTCGGAGACCAGGCGATGCACGAGGCCGGGATCGGTCATCCCGTAGGCAGATCCGGCGAGCAGGGTCGCGGTGTGCTGCGCGTCGACGAGCTCGCCGAGACGGGCCTCGATGGCGAGCAAGGCGGCGGCAATGGCCGCGCTGGCGAATGCCGTTGCGGCCTGGTCACTATCGGCGCGCTCAATGCGGCTCAGCGCCGCAGTGGCAGCAATACGGTGCTGGTCGGCGGTGCTCACTGCGCACCCCCGGCGGTCTCGTTTCCGGCGTCGTCGGTCAGCCCGACCTCGCCCAGCAGCTCGCCGAGGCGCTTCAACTGGGAGTCGTTGGCCGGGCCGTCGTCGGGCGGCGCGACATCGCCCGAGGGCGCGCTGTCGGGCTGCTCGGCCGGTGCCTCCTCGGGCTTCGGCTCGTTCGCCGGCGCGCGCCGGGTGGTGCGCTTCTTACGGCCGGTGCTGGTGATCTCGGCGGCCGACACCCCGGTCTCGGGATCGCCAGCGGCGGGCGTGAACTCGTCGCCGATGGTGGTCTCGCCGCGCTTGATCGACGAGTAGATGACGCCGAGCTGCCCGACGTCGTGCCCGGTCCACGCGTTCGACGAGCTGCCGAGCTTGGCCTCAAGCTGGCTGACGCTGACGCCGATCTCCTCGAACACGCGGATGGCGTCGGCGACGCGCTGCGCGATCGGCTTGCCGCCGCCGCCTTCGAGGGTGGCGTCGCAGTTGGACTTGGCCTCCTCGACATACCAGGACGGCAGGACAGCGAGGATCATCTCGCGGAGTCTCCGAGCACCAGCGTTGGCGTTGTTCTCGTAGATGTCGCGCGTCTCGGTGAGCTTCTTCGCGCCGTCGCGGGTGTCGCGGATGTGCGGCACGATGAACGTCGTCGACGCACGCGCGTTGGTCTGCATATCCCATGCGTGCGCCAGCATCTCGGACTCGCCCTTGGCGTCGTCGCGCCGCAGCTCCTTGATGCCGTAGTCGATGTTCCCCCACGAGCGCGCCAGCTCGCGGGCGAGGTGGATCGACGGCCCGGTGACGTTCTCGCCGCCGCGCCGGAACCGGAAGTACGCGCGGCTCGCCACGCTCATTTGCGCGGTCGCGTCGCGCATCTCCTGCACCGCGGCGGCCCGGTTGCGTGGGCGCTGCTGAGCGACGGTCACGGCGGCCTGCACCTCGGCGACAGCGCGGGACTGCTCGACGACGGTCGCCTGCGAGGTGATCGACTGCCGGGCAACGGCGTCGGTCGGCTGGTATCGGTCGGGGTGGGTCATGATGCGAGCAGCTCCTCTGCGCGGTCGCGGGTCCATCTCGGGATAGAGACGGTTGGGATTTCGTGGCTGTCGTCGGGCCACTCGTCGGCGGCCATACAGCGGGCAAAGATCTCGATGGCGCGCCGGTTGCAGCGGCGGCCGAGGTCGACGTCGGCGGCGTCGATGCGGGCGATCGTGATCCGGTAGGGCGGCGTCTTGCGCTGCGTGATGAACACGAAGTCGGACACCTTGATGCCGAGCTCGAGCAGCCCGTCGACGTAGAACGGCTGCTGCATGAAATAGCCGTACTCGCCGGCGGATTTCGCGAACGCCCGGCGACCGGACGCCTTCGACGTCTTGTAGTCGACGACGATCCACCGGCCATCCGGCAGGCGTGTGAGCCAGTCGAGGCGCAGCCGCAGCCGCGCGCCGGTCGGCTCGTCGATCCACCAGCCGGACAGCTCGGGGTCACCCTCGGCGAGGTAGGCCCCGGCGAGCTCGTGATCGAGCGCGACCTTCGCCATGTCGCGGGCCTGCCGGTCCTCGCCGATCAGGATCGGCACCCGCCCGGCAGCGCGGATCTCCTCGCGCGCCTGCCGGGCATCCTTCGACCGCCAGTCCGGCGCGTCGACGACGGTGAGCTCGGCGCCCTTGCCGAGCACGTACAGGTGCGCGGCGTGCCCGAAGTCGAAGTCGGACTTCTCGACCCGCGGCTGATTGCGGAACTCGCTCGGGCTGTCGAACAGGATCGTTCTCGCGCCCGAGCTCGACAGGCTGTCGCGGTCGGAGTGGTACACCTCGTCCGGGACGTCCGGGTACAGACCCGGCTCGACCAGCGCCAAGGGCCGGGGTTCGATCAGTGCCAGCGTCATGCGTCCACCGCCCGGCGTATGGCGCCCGGGTTGATGTCGAGCACCCGGTCGATGACGTAGAGCGACGCGTGCGCGGATACCCCACGCGAGATCTTCGACAGCGTCGTCGTGTTCACGCCCGTCGCTGTGGCGATCTCAGCCAGCAGGAAACCCTGATTACGCAGCGATTGGAGGTGCCGACGGGCGTCTGTGGCGTCGGCCCGATCACTGCGCGCCGCAGCGGTGCAGTCGTAGCAAACCGAGATCCGGTTACCGGCGGCAATCGAGCCACCGCAGCGCTCACACTCCCTGGCGTCGAGGCCGAGGTATTTGCGCAGTTTCTCGCGCTCCTCGGGCAACCGGAACGCCGCCCGCACGCCACTGTCACCGGCGAGGTTGGCAGCCTCGCCGCACTTGCGACGGACCGGGCACCGCTTGCACACCTTGCGGGCGTCGACGGCGCTCGCGGACGGCAGCGGAAAGAACAGCTCGGGGTCCTCGTCTCGGCAGGCTGCCTTGTGTTCCCAGCTTGGAATCACGTGCTCGGTCGCCATCACGCCCCCTGAACGCTCTCGACTTCGAGCACCGCGACGATCTCCTCGTCGTAGGCGAACAGGCGCAGCCAGTCGTCATGCCGAGGCTCGGTGCCGTGCGTAGCCCGGTAGTCGGCCTCGGCTGCGGCGATCGCCTTGTACAGCTCGGCGATCGGCACGCCGTGCCCCCCGGGCAGTGCGCCGGGCACCGCGTACTCGGTCCGCCGGACGATGCGGACGCGCTTCTCGTAGATCGCCATCACACGACCCCCATCTGTCCATCGATCCAGCGGTCGCGGGCCCGGTCCTGCTCGGCGCCGGGGTCCGGACGGAAGGCGTCGGGGTCGCATTCGTCGCAGCCGCCGCCACCACACCAGCCGCACAAGGCCTCGTCGTCGGGCAGCTGCTCGCCGCCGAGGCCGAGCGTCGCCGACATCGCCGGATGCAGGGCGTCGTGAATCCAGTGCGCCGCCAGGAACACGAGCGCGCCAGCGACAGCACCGCCGCAGATAGCGACCTGGATGACGTGCGCGAGAGTGCTCACGGCTGCTCACCTGCCTTCATCCCGGCGAGCCGGGTAACCGCCACCGCGACCAGAGCGGCCAGGCAGTCAGCGGGCCACCGGCGGAGCGCGATGAGGGTGGTGGTGTCGTAGTGCTTGAGCGAATCCGCGGCGTGCCCGCACTCACAGGTGGTGACGGCCTTGATCAGCTCGTCGAGCTGCGCGGAGGCCGCTTCGTGCGAGCCCGCAACGGCCTCCCAGGTCTCGCCGCTGGTCGTCCTGTCGGTGTGTCTGGTCATGCCGGGATTTCCGATCGTGTGAGGGCGCGCAGGGCGGCGCGGCCCCGGTTGGCGCGGTGGATGCGGCGACGCAGGCGCGTTTTCGTGTGGGCGGCGCGCGCCCGCTCGATGTCGAGCTCGGCAGTCAGGCGGGCGATTTCGTCGCACTGGTCGGCGCGGTTGCGCTCTGCGGTGGCGATGCGCAGCACCGCGGCGGCGAGCACCTGGGAGAGGTTGTCGGGGTTCGACCCGTGCAGGCTGATCGCCAGTGCTACGAACGCTGAGTCGGTCTCGCCGCTGTGGGCGTTCGCCTCGACGAGGTCGCGGAGGCAGCACCGAGTGACGTCGTAGATGTGGGAGACCTGCGCGGACTCGTCGGGGTTCGTCATCGCGCACCGCCCATCGCGTCGGCCTGCGCCGCCCAGGTCATGCCGCAGTCGGCGCACCGGCCGTTCAGGCTGTCAGCGTGGCGGCATGCCCGCTGCACGAGGTCGAGGTCGTGCATCGGTCGACCGCCGCTCACCTCGATCACCTCGGCCAGCGCGGCGCGCGACAGCGGCAACGTCGGAGTCGGGTCGGCGGGCGCGGCGGGATACTTCGGCCGGTCCGGGTCGACCGTGGTGACGAGCGCCGCGCGGACGGCGGCGGCCGGGTCGGCGAACGGGATCGACTCCACCGGGGCGGCGTGGCGGCCGTACTCGGCGGCAGCCTTGCGCTCGGCGTTGATCCGCGCGGCGATCACGGCGACGGTCAGCACCGCGCCGAACCCAAGGGCGTGCCGCGGCGCGCTGCCGAAAATCTTGCCCACGATGCGGGGGATGAATTGGGACATCGGTACGATCTCCTTGTTCTGGTGGTTACTGGGACCGCGTCCGTCGAGTGGCTGCTCGGCGGACGCACTGGGTTACTGGGCTGGCAGGCCGCCCGACGCGTGGAGCGAGTCACCCGCGTCGGGCGGCGAGATCCCCGGATCGGAGCCCGGGGACGTATCGGGGCGGACGGCCGCGCAGGACGCGACGACACCAAGAAGAGTGAGCGCGAGGTACAGCGGCGAATTCCAGGCGAGCGCGCACCAGAACAGGACGACCGAGGCGAGCGGGACGCTGGCGCGGGCAAGGTCGGTGGTGAACGCGAGCGTTTGGCGGGTGGCGCTGGTCATGCTGCTGCCCTCCCGATCTGTGCGGCCGGGGCGGCGGCGAACGCGCGCCGAATGACGTGCTGCTGCTGAGCGCTGAGCGGCGGCGCCTCGGCGAGACGCGCGGCGATCCAGTCGGCGCGGCGCTGCTCGGCCCGCTCCTCGGCAGTGCGTGCGGCGCTCATGCGCGGAGGTCTTCCGGGAGCAGCTCGGACACCGGGCGCCCGATCACCTTCGCGAGCCGGTACAGCTCCAGCACGTCGAACGTCCTCGTACCGAGGCCGTTGCACTTGCGGCTGAGAGTGACAAGGGCAATACCGGACTCGTCCGCGGCCCGCCTGAGAGATACGTCAGCATCCTCGAGTGCGGCGAGTACGGATGCCCCGACTCGTGCGGCGATGTGTTCCATAGCGAACACTTTAGGTTCGAAAGCGAACACTTGGCAAGCGTTTCGGGTGGTCGGTTTTGAACAATTTCTGTTCGTGACCGCTTGCGCCGCCGATGGAACTAAGCCGATACTTACCGGCTATGGGGATGACAGTGGCCGAGGCCAACAAGGCGATCGGCGCGGAACTCCGCGCCGCTCGCGCGAAACGCGACTACAGCCGCGAGGAGCTGTCCGACCTCTCCGGCGTGCCCGTGATGACGATCCGCCGAGCGGAGGCCGGCACCGCAGCGATCAAGGCGCCGACGCTCATCGCACTATGTCGAGCACTTGAGGTCCCCGTCGGACCTCTGATGGATCTCGTCGCCGAGCAGATCGACAAGGCGGGAGGGCTGGATCCCGAGTAGCCCCCCGAACACCACCACCTCGGCCGGGAGCCAGACGGCGCGGGACGCGATGCGCGCCCGCGCCTCACCAGGACCGAAGCCGAGCGCGGACCTGAACCTCGCAGGCGCACAAACCTCTAACTTGCGGGCGATCTCCTCAGAATCGAGCATCCCGGTACCCCCGGTCGTCATCCGAAAAACGTGACACTAGTCATCGAACATACATTCGTTGATGGTTTGCCGGAAGAGTCTCCGCGAAAGTCCAGTTACCGCAACGGAACTCAAACGGCCCGTCGCAGTTAGTTCAATCTGGAATCAACCGCTAGCGCCACGCGATCTCGATCCCGTCGGAGTGGAAGCCCCGGCCGCCGTGGCGACCGGGGTGCAACGTGACCTCCATCAGGGCATCTACGATTGCGCGCTGACGGTCGATCGACAGTCCCAGCAGGGCGGCAAGCGTGTCACCTGCGCCGATAACGCCCTCGAACACACGGCGCTGCGCGGCGTCGAGGATCTGCGCCTCGGCCGCGTCGATCTTCTCGCGCAGTCGCGCTGTCGCGGTGCGCAATTGCGACGATGTCAGCTCGCCTTCTGCAAAGTCGGCCGCCAGCGCATCGAGCCGGGCCTGATGAGCGGTCACCTGCGCGCGGATCTCATCGACGTTGTCCACGTCGCGGGACACCAGCAATTCGGCGGCGTCGGGTTGCGCGAGCCGGGCGGCGGTCAATCGAAGAATGTGATCGTCGAATCCTGGCTGGTTTCGCGACAATGCGCACCGCCGGCACTTGTATGCGAGATACCCCCCAGATGTCCCTGTGCCGATCTTCGGAGCATCGGGGCACCGTCCGCAACGGAATAGCCCCGTGCCGAGGTAGCGGCGGCCGTAGTTCATCGGCCTACGTGCCGGGTCCGACAGCAGCGTTTGCACGGCCCACCATGTGTTCTCGTCGACGAGGCCCGGCTTCTCGGACTTCCCGACGATCTCGCCGTTGTAGGCCCGCAGACCGGCATACCGCGGGTTGCGCAGTGCCCTGCTGAGAATGGGCGATGTCCACAGGTTGCCGCGGGCGGTCGTATATCCGGCCGCCACCCAGCCACGGCAGATCGCGCGGACGCTGATGCCAGCGAGCACATCGGCGTATGCGCCGGCGACCGCTGGCCCGTGCACCGGGTGCGGATCGTCGTCGGCGGTGAATCCGAACAGCGTTTGCCCGACCGGACGCTTCCCGGACTGCGCCCGTTGCAGCGCCGCGGCCTTCTGCCGCGCGCTCTTCCGCTCCACCTCAGCCCGCGCGACGGCGCCTTTGATCCGGGCGAATAGCCTGCCGTTGTCGGTCGCTAGGTCTACGTCGCCGGTGACCGTTGCGAGTCGCAACCCGTAGCGGTCAGCGAGATCGATCAGGTGCTCGAGCTCGATCGGCCGCCGGTACAGCCGGTCGAGATCCCACACCACGATTGCCTGAATTAGGCCCGCCTCGATGTCTGCGAGCATCTGGGTGTAGGCCTTGCGTTTGCCGGTGGTCGCCGAGGTGTCGTTGTCGACGTACTCCACGGGCACCCAGCTGCGGGCCGCGCAAAGATCGATGCACGGCCCGCGCTGCCGGGCGATTGCGAGAAGGTTCTGTTCGCGATCGAGGGATTGCCGCAGGTAGACCGCGGCGTGGATCGAAGCTGCCGTCACTCCTCGATACTAAGCGCAGCAATATCCTCCATGGGCGGGCACGAGCAGACCAGATTGCGGTCGCCGAAGGCACCATCGATGCGACGCACCGGCGGCCACACCTTCGGACGGGTGTGCCCGATGCCGCGCGGGTAGACCGCGACCTCCCGGCTGTAGGGGTGGTCCCACTCGCCCACCAGGCTCGCCGCGGTGTGCGGCGCGCCGCGCAGCGGGTTGTCGGTCACCGGCCACACGCCCGCGCCGACCTGGTCGATCTCCCCGCGGATGGCGATCATGGCCGCGATGAACTCGTCGAGTTCCTCGAGGTTCTCGCTCTCGGTCGGCTCCACCATCAGGGTGCCCGCCACCGGGAAGCTCATGGTGGGAGCGTGGAAGCCGTAGTCGGCCAGACGCTTGGCCACATCGTCGACGGTGACGCCGGTCTGCTTGGTGATCTCGCGCAGGTCGAGGATGCACTCGTGGGCGACCATACCGTTCTCGCCGGTGTAGAGCACCGGGAAGTAGGCGTCGAGGCGGCGGGCGATGTAGTTGGCCGAGGCGATCGCGGTCAGCGTCGCCGCGCGCAGGCCCTGCGCGCCCATCATCCGGATGTAGGCCCAGGTGATCGGCAGGATCGAGGCCGAACCGTAGTTCGCCGCCGACACCGCGTGCGAGCCCGCCTCCCGCGGGTCACCGGGCAGGTACTGCGCCAGATGCGAGCGCACCGCCACCGGACCGACACCGGGACCGCCGCCACCGTGCGGGATGCAGAAGGTCTTGTGCAGGTTCAGGTGGCTGACGTCGCCGCCGAACCGGCCCGGACGGGCCAGGCCCACCAGGGCGTTGAGGTTGGCGCCGTCGACGTAGACCTGACCGCCGGCGTCGTGCACGAGCGCGCACAGCTCGGCCACCTCGTGCTCGTACACGCCGTGCGTGGACGGGTAGGTGATCATGATGCAGGCCAGCCGGTCGGCGTGGTCGGCGATCTTGGCGCGCAGATCGTCGAGGTCGACGTCGCCGTTCTCACGGCACTTCACGACCTCGACCCGCATGCCGACCATGGCCGCCGACGCCGCGTTGGTGCCGTGCGCGCTGGAGGGGATCAGGCAGGCGTCGCGGTGGTCGTCACCGCGATCGAGGTGGTAGCGGCGAATCGCCAGCAGACCCGCGTACTCGCCCTGGCTCCCGGCGTTGGGCTGCAGGCTCACCGCGTCGTAGCCGGTGATCTCCGACAGCCACTGCTCGAGATCGCCGATCAGTTTCAGGATGCCGGGCACGTCCTCGATGGGCGCGAACGGGTGCAGGCGCGCGAAGCCGGGCCAGGTGATGGCCTCCATCTCGGCGGTCGCGTTGAGCTTCATGGTGCAGGAACCGAGCGGAATCATGCTGCGGTCCAACGCGATGTCCTTGTCCGACAGCGAACGCAGGTAGCGCAGCATGGCGGTCTCGGTGTGGTGGCGGGTGAACGCCGGATGCGTCAGGTACTCCGAGGTTCGGGTCTCGATCGCGGCGGGCTGGGCACCGGCGCCCGCGTCGGGAGCCTGTGCGGTGCCGAAGGATTCGACGACGGCGGCCACGTGCGCGTCGGTGGTGGCCTCGTCACAGGCGATCGCGACGTGGTCGGCGTCGACCAGGCGCAGGTTGATCCCCTGCGACTTCGCCTTGGCGACAACGGCTTCCGCGCCGCCGGGCACATGCGCCAGCACGGTGTCGAAGAAGGTGTTGTGCACCAGCGCGGCACCGATCCCGGACGCGACCGCGGCCGCGTGCGCGTGCACCCGGCGGGCGATGGCGCGCAGTCCGTTCGCACCGTGGTAGCTGGCGTACATGGCGGCGACAATGGCCAGCAGCACCTGCGCGGTACAGATGTTGGAGGTGGCCTTCTCGCGGCGGATGTGCTGCTCGCGGGTCTGCAGGGCCAGGCGGTAGGCGGCAGCGCCGTCGGCGTCGACCGACACGCCGACCAGCCGGCCGGGCAGCTGCCGGGCGAAGGCGGTGCGCACCGCGAGGTAGCCGGCGTGCGGGCCGCCGAAGCCCATCGGCACGCCGAAACGCTGGGTGGTGCCGAAGCACACGTCGGCGCCCTGCTCACCGGGCGGGGTGATCAGGGTCAGGGCCAGCAGATCGGCACCGGCGGCGACCAGCGCGCCGCGCTCGTGCGCGGCGCCGAACAAAGCGGTCCAGTCGACGATCCGGCCGGACGCGCCCGGGGTCTGCACGATGACGCCGAAGAACTCGCCCTCGGGCAGCACGCCCGTCGACAGGTCGGCCTCGATGATCTCGATTCCCAGCGGCTCGGCCCTGGTGCCGATGATGGTCTTGGTCTGCGGGAACAGGTCGGCGTCGAGCAGCAGCCGGTTCGACGGGGACTTGCCCGCGCGGCGCAGCAGCGTCATCGCCTCGGCGGCGGCGGTGGCCTCGTCGAGCATCGAGGCGTTGGCGACATCCATGCCGGTCAGGTCCGAGACCATGGTCTGGAAGTTGAGCAGCGCTTCGAGGCGGCCCTGGCTGATCTCGGGCTGGTAGGGGGTGTAGGCGGTGTACCAGGCCGGGTTCTCCAGCAGGTTGCGCACCAGCACCGGCGGGGTCAGCGTGTCGTAGTAGCCCAGGCCGATCATCGAGGTGGCGACGGTGTTGGAGTGCGCCAGCGCGGCCAGTTCGGCGAGCACTTCGTGCTCGGTGCCGGGCGCGGGCAGCGCGCCCAGGCCGGACTCGTCGAGGATGGTCGCGGGCAGTGCCGTGGTCGCCAGCGCGTCGAGGGACTCGACGCCGACGGTCGCGAGGATCCGGGCGAGTTCGCCGGAATCGGGTCCGATGTGGCGGTCGGCGAACGAACGGGTCACGGCAGCTCCAAGGTCGGGCGGGTCGACCAGGTGGTCGACGGGTACCAGCCCTCCCCCTCTGTCGTGGCGCCTGAGAGATTCGGTGACCCGACCGCGGACGGCCGTGCCCCTTTCCCCGTGGGCGGGCAGCCAGAAGCCACCGCTTTCCAGAGGCGTCGAATCACCGTGCGGTCCCTGTTGCCTGAGAGATTGACGGGGAGGTGCTGCTCCTTCGGCGCCCGGACTCTCACGAATCCAGGACTCTCCCGCACGGCGGCGACGCGTCATCAAGTCTAGATGCAGCAAACCCCCGGCCGCGCCACCTGGGGCACGCCGGGGGTGTAGTGCTCGTCACTACCCGGTCTTACGGTTCTCCCGCACCTTGCGGCGGTAGGACAGCTCGTCCTCGGGTCGATCGGTGATCTCGGTGGCCCGTTCGGCCGGGAAGTCGGCGATCGCCCCGGTCAGTTCCCGCATGGCGCCGCTGACCGCGATCCCGAAGACACCCTGCCCGCCCTGCAGTAAATCGACGACTTCCTCGGGCGAGGTGCACTCGTACACCGTGGTCCCGTCGGAGAACAACGTGATCCCGGCCAGATCCTGCACGCCGCGGCTGCGCAGATGATCGACGGCGATCCGGATGTTCTGTAAAGAGACGCCCGCGTCCAGCAGTCGCTTCACGATCTTGAGGACCAGGATGTCCTTGAACGAATACAGCCGCTGACTGCCCGACCCGGCGGCGCCACGGATCGACGGCACGACCAGCCCGGTGCGCGCCCAGTAGTCGAGCTGACGGTAGGTGATGCCCGCGACCTGACACGCGCTCGGCACCCGGTAACCGACCAGATCGTCCGGAACCGAGTCGTCCGGGAACAAGCCAGGCTGCACCACATCCTGCGATTGCTCTTCCACTGACCACTCCTTGCTCTGCCGACGTTCTCGCGTACCGGAGTCACGACGGATGTTGCCCGACTTTCGAGGTTACTCCTGCCATTGTCGGACCTGCACCGTTGTCGCACCAAGCACCGCGCGCGGCGATTCCCTCGACCTCTACTTCAGGTCTAGAAGATCGTGATGTGAATCAGCTGTCGGTGGCCTTGAAGTCGTCGGGCGAGACGGACTCGAGGAACTCCTTGAACTTCTCCACCTCGTCCTCGCGCTCGTCGGGCATCACCAGCCCGGCCTCGGCCAGGACCGGTTCCTCGGCGAAGATCGGGCAGCCAACCCGCAACGCGATGGCCACCGAATCCGACGGCCGCGCCGAGACCCGCAGGTCGCCGTCGAAGACCAGATCGGCGTAGAAGGTGCCCTCCTGCAGATCGACGATCCGCACTTCCTTGAGGGTGTGGCCGAGTTCGGTGATCAGAATCTTGATCAAATCGTGAGTGAGCGGACGGATCGGCGTGACGCCCTCCTGCTCGAGCACGATCGCGGTGGCCTCGGCCTGCCCGATCCAGATCGGCAGGTAACGCTCGCCCGCCGCTTCCCGCAGCAGCAGCACGGGCTGGTTCTGTGGCTGCTCGACACGGATGCCGATGACGCGCATCTCGCTCATGAGTTGTCTGCCTCCCATACTCGCCGCCGGCCGGCAGGACCGCTGCCCAGCTCGCCGTACCCATGAGTCTAGGCGAATTCCGGGCGGTGCAACGAGGACGCCCGAGCCGAAATCGGCGTGTTGCCGGGGTGATACCCGATCCGGCGGTCGGGTGTGTCAGTTGCCGAGGGCGGCCCGTACGGCCGCCTTCACCAGTGCCGCGTGCAAGTTCAGCGACAATGCCGCCAGTTCGCGGACGGTCTCCTCGGCGCGGGCACGCGCGTCGGCGTCGCGACTCTTGGCGATCGGCGCGGCGATCTGGGCGACCAGAGCCGCCTCGCGGTCGGCGGCCAGTTTGAACGCGCGCAGGTGCCGGGCTTCCAGACCGAACTCGGCCATCGACTTTGCCGCGTGCGCCAGCGTCACCGCGTCGGATTCGAAGAAACCGCCGGCACCGGGGACGATCAGTCCGGCGCGTAGCAGGTCGTCGAGGAAACGGTCGTCGATGCCCGCCTTGGCGAGCAGATCTGCCCGGGTGAGCCGGACCCCGACATCGACGCGCAATTCGTCGGGGGTGATCTCGCCGGGAACAACGCCCAGCCGACGCGGCGGCGCCGGCGTGGCCTCGCCGTCGGCACGCGCGGCGCCGGACAGCGACTGCCCGGCCTCCGCGGCGCTGTGGTGGGAGTGCGCCCTGGCACGCGCTTCACGCACGCCCAGGGTCGCCGCACCACTGTCGATCGCTTCGAGCTGCTCCTTGATCACCTTCAGCGGCAGGTACTGATCGCGTTGCGCGGTCAGCACGAAACGCAGCCGCTCGTAATCGGCCACCGAGAACCGCCGGTAACCCGACGGCGTTCGTTCCGGCCGGATCAGGCCCTCGGATTCGAGGAACCGGATCTTCGAGATGGTGATATCAGGAAAATCTGGTCGCAGCAGGTCGAGCACGGAGCCGATCGACATTCCTCCGCGCGCCCACTGCGCCGCCCCCGTCACAGCACTGCGCCCTTCACGGACACCAGCACCGTAGGGGTCATCGCGACCCCGCGCCCGACGCCGACTCGTTCGCCTGCGCGCGCGGACCGGTCAGGAAGACCAGCCGGAACTTGCCGATCTGGACCTCGTCGCCGTTCTGCAGCTCCGAGGAGTCCACCGGCTCCCGGTTGACGTAGGTGCCGTTGAGGCTGCCCACATCGACGACCTGGAACGAGTCGTCGTCCTGACGGAACTCCGCGTGCCGGCGGCTGACGGTGACGTCGTCGAGAAAGATGTCACTGTCGGGATGGCGACCGGCCGAGGTGGTCGGCTGATCCAGCAGAAAACGCGAGCCCGCGTTCGGGCC
Organism: Nocardia sp. No.11; assembly: GCF_038752175.1. Classification (NCBI taxonomy): domain Bacteria; kingdom Bacillati; phylum Actinomycetota; class Actinomycetes; order Mycobacteriales; family Nocardiaceae; genus Nocardia; species Nocardia sp. No.11. The sequence goes on from NZ_JBCGFB010000037.1 coordinate 42,030, forward strand.
GCGCTTGACCACCAGGAGGGCCGCGCCGACCGGCAGGCCCTCGACGCCCTGCACCGGCTGTTCGCCGGTCGGCTCTCCGGAGCGCGACGCGTCGACCTCGTTGAGGAAGTCCGCGCGGAAGACCGACGTCGTCTCGGCCGCGGTCTCCCCGTAACCCGGGTCCCTGTTCTCGCTCACCGTTTCTCTCCTCCTCGAACCTGATTATCCATGCAAGCAGGTGCTGTATTCGGCGACACGACCGGCGCGATCACATCGCCAGGAAAAAAGATCCCGGCGTCGATTCCCCGACGTATCCGCTTGGCTTTGACCGTACCCTGCCGGGGCGTACCCGTGCAGGGAGAACTGTGAAGGCTTGCTCAGCCCCCGATAACTCCTTGATAACCCGCCGCATCCAGCAGTTCACCGAGTGCGGAATCGAGGGTTGCCGCATCGTCGAAGGCGAGCTCGAACAGCCAGCCCGCGTCGTACGGATCGCTGTTGAGCGTCTCCGGCTCCGAGACCAGATCCTCGTTCACCGCAACGACTTTCCCGCCCAGCGGGGCATAGATGTCGGAGACGCTCTTGGTCGACTCGACCTCGGCGATGCTCTCCCCCGCGGTCACATCCTTGTCGACATCGGGCAGCTGGACGAACACGACGTCACCCAGCTGTGACTGGGCGTAGTCGGTGATGCCCACACGAACCGCCGTGGGGCCGGTCCGCCGCACCCACTCGTGCTCTTCGGTGTAGCGCAGATCCTCAGGGGTCCGGGTCACAGGACGTCCTTTCGTCGTCAACGTTGCACGCAACAGTATCGACTAGCTCCCACGGTGCGGCACAGGCGGTATCGATCGCGCGACCGCGACCGCCAGCCCCGCGTAGAGCGCCCCCGTCCAGACGTAGAGCGCGGTGCCCCAGATCAGCAGTGCCCAGCCGAAGGCCCAGCCGAAACCCGCCCCTGCCCAGTCCATCTCCCCCGTGAGCAGCCACGGCAGGGCCGACATCAGCGCGAAGGTCGCCGCCTTGCCCAGGTAGATCACCTCGGGCGCGGGCAGGTCACGGCGCTTGTATACCGACAGGGTCACGGTGAGTACCAGATCGCGACCGATCAGGATCACGGCGATCCACCACGGGATCAGCCCGCGTGCGACGAACGCCACGAGTGTCGTCACGAGGTATAACCGGTCGACGAGCGGATCGAGCAGCGCGCCCAGCCGGGAGGACTGGTCGAGCAGACGGGCGAGTTTGCCGTCGAGGAAATCGGTGACACCGCTGGCGATCAGCAATGTGAACGCCCAGCCGTCGGCATGGCGGACCAGCATCAACCACAGGAATATCGGGATTCCGATCAGCCGGAGCAGGCTGAGCACATTGGGCACGGTCAGGATGCGGTCGCTGAACACGCCACCGGTTTCGGTGTCGTTGGTGCCCGGCGTTCCCGATTCGGTTGCCACGCCCCTGCATACCGCACCGACCCCTGATCGCGCCATCCGGCCACGCCGAAAATCGTCGGGCGTGTCCGATTGCCGCGCGGTCGCGATGCCCACCGCCCGCCGACCCGCTAGCCTGGGCAGTTGTGTCCGACAGTGGTCCAGATCTGCGCTCCTACGTCTCCGCCGAGGACGCCCGTGAGCGCGGCCGCGCAGCCCGGCAGCGCGTGCCCGTCGACGCCCGCGACCGGGCCGTCGAAAGCCCCGACCGGCCGACGGTGCTCGAGTTCGTCGAGGCGAGCAACCAGGGCCGGATCGAGCGGCTGATCCCGCTGCGGATCGGCCGGATGACCGCGTCCCCGTTCACCTTCTTCCGCGGCGCCGCCGGGTTGATGGCCGCCGACCTGGCCGCAGGCCCCGACAGCGGGCTGACCGCCCAGATCTGCGGTGACGCCCACGCCGCCAACTTCGGCCTCTACGGCACCCAGCGCGGCGAGATCGTGATGGACATCAACGATTTCGACGAGACCGTGCTCGGCCCGTGGGAGTGGGATCTCGAGCGGCTGGCCGCCAGCCTGGTGCTGGCCGGGCGGGAGAGCGGCGCCGACGAGGACGACTGCGTACGCGCCGCGCGCGACGCCGCCCGCTTCTACCGGCAGACCGCCGCCGAGCTCGCCGAGATGCCGTTCATGCAGTCCTGGACCGCGCTGCCCGACGAGTCGATCCTGGGCAAGGCCAAGGCCGACGACCTGATCGACGACTTCAAGAAGGCCGCCAAGAAGGCCCGCAAGAACACCAGTGCCAAGGTGGTGGCGAAGTGGACCGAGCACCTCGACGATCACGAGACCGGCATCAGCAAGCACCGCTTCGTCAGCGATCCGCCGATCCTGACCCCGGTCGAGGAGCCGGTCGCCGACGCCGTGATCGACGGGCTGCAGCGCTACGCGGGCACTATCCGCGAGTCGCGGCGTGCGCTGCTGGCGCGCTTCGCGGTCTCGGATGTGGCCTTCCGGATCGTCGGCACCGGCAGCGTCGGCCTGCACAGCTACGTGGCGCTGCTACACGGTAACGACGGCGAGTCGCTGGTGCTGCAGGTCAAGCAGGCCAGGCCGTCCGCGCTGGCGCCCTTCCTGCCACCGGTCGCGCCGCGGCACGAGGGCGAGCGGATCGTCGCAGGCGCGCGCAGCGTGCAGTCCGAGACCGACATCCTGCTCGGCTGGACCACCGTGGAGCTCGACGAGCCGCTGCCGTTCATCGTCCGTCAGTTCCGCAATCTCAAGGGCAGCATCGACCCGGCCGGGCTCTCGGCCGACGATCTCGACGACTACGGCAGGCTCGCGGGCGCGCTGCTGGCCAGGGCGCACTCGCGGTCGCTGGACCCGCGCACGCTGGCCGGCTATCTCGACGACGACGGCGAGGCGTTCGACGAGGCGGTGGCCGCCTACGCGGTACGTTATGCCGACCGGACCGAGGCCGATCACGCCGAACTGGTCGCCGCCGTTTCGGCGGGCAAGATCGCCGCCGAACCGAGCTGAACACCACCGGCATCCTGCCGGGCATCCATCGATTGTCGAGCTACGATGTACGCCAACGGTTCTCGGCCCGCGGCGCCAACGACCCAGAAGGGCGGACTCCATGCTCGTGCGCGTGCAGAATGCGGCAGGCACCGATGCCGAGCTGGCACTGATCGATTGGCTGCGCACGTGGAAGGATCCGTCCAGCCCGCACGGCGTCGCCACGATCAACTGCGGCCTGTTCCACAACGACCGGCTGCACCAGCTCGACGCGGTGGTGTGGACCCCGACCAGCTGCGTGATCATCGAGGCCGAGACCTTCGCCGTGGCGCAGGACGGCGTGCTGGAGATCCCGCTCAACGGCCCGTGGATGGTCTCCGGCGAGCTCGCCCAGTTCACCGGCGGGGAGAAGTCGACGCCGCTGGAGCGCTCACGGGAACACACCTTCGCGCTGCAGGACTATCTCGCCGCGCGCGGGCTCGGCCAGCGGGCGGTGCACGGGCTCGGCGTGATCGTGCCGCAGCCGGGCGCGCAGATCGACATCCACCAGGGCTGGAACGATCCGAGTTTCGATGTCATCGTCACCGACGATCCACACCGGCTCGAGCAGTACTTCGAGATGCTGGCCGCCAAGGAACACAACCTCTGGACGGCCAACGACATCGCCATCGCGTTCCGCGGGCTGGGCATCCTGCCGTTCCTGCCCGCCCCGCAGGACCTGCTCAACGAGGGTTTCCTGGGCCCGATCGACGTCACGCTGTGGCACGGTGGCCCCACCCAGGCCCAGGCCGAGCAGTATGCCGAGGAACAGGCCCAGCGCGAGCAGGAGCTGGCCTCGCGCGGGTTGGTGGCGCCCTGGTACAGCCCGTGGAAGCTGTACCCGCGGGTCGGCGGCGACCTGGACTTCGGCCGCGCGTTCCTGCGGATCACCCTGGCGATCGGCATGATCGTGGCGATCGTGTGGGTGCTGTGGTTCGTGGTGACCGCGGTGCTCACCTACGGTCCCGCCTGAGACAGCCCCGCGCGGCGGCTATCGTCGCATCGGTGATCGACCCCGCTCCCGCCCGGACCGCCACCGTCGTCCGCGCGACGGCCATCGGCGCGGGCACCGCGCTCACCGCCGCGCTCCCGCTGACCTTCCCCGCCGACGACGGACCGTCCGGACTGGACGCGGCCGTCGCCGACCCGATCGCCGCGACTGTCTCCCCCGGTCTGGCCGAGGTGCTGGTCGCGCCGAGCAACGCCCCGGTGGTGCTCGCGGTGCTGCTGGCGGCGGTCGGCTGGTTCGCGGTGCGCCGCCGGTGGTGGGCGGCGCTGACCATGCTCGTGGTGCCCGAGCTCGCCCTGGCGATCAACACGGTGGTGCTGAAACCGTTGTGGGACAGGCAGATGCACGACTACCTCGCCTATCCGAGCGGCCACACGGTCCACTTGGTCGCTGTCGCAACGACGTTCGCGTGTCTGGTGACAGCGCGCACCGCGCGCATCACGGTCGCGGCGCTCACCGTGCTCGCCCTGCTCGCGATCACGCCCGGCATGGTCGTCCTCGGCTATCACCGCCCCACCGATGTCCTCGGTGGGGCGGCCGCGGCGACCGCGCTGGTAGCGGCACTGTGTTGGCTCGCCGAGGCGCTGCGCGCCGCGGTGCGCTAGGTCCGGTCGAAAACGCTGGCGTCGTGCAGCATCTCGGCGCGCAGCATGGTCTCCGGCACACCCATCGCCTCGACCAGGGTCAGCGCGTCCGGCCGCAGCCGGTCGACGAGTTCGTTCACCCCGCGGCGCACCGCCTTGGCCCGCTCCACGGACATGAACCGGTGCATGATGTACCAGGACAGGTTCTCCTCCAGCGTCGAGTACACGTAGAGGTCGCAGACGGTCTCGGCGAGCGCCTTGGCGTCGGGGTCCTCGATCTCGGCGATCCCGTCGACGAATTCCTCGAGCACCAGCCGGTCGATGTGCGCGGCGCCGGCGGCGAGGATGTGGTCCTGGGCGTTGTTGAACGCCTCGAACGGGCCGGTGTCGGCCGCCCTGGCACGCAGCCGGTGCGCCGCTGTCCGCAGCAGGTAGTCCTCGCGATCGGCAAACAGCTGCAGCTGGACCGAGCGCTTGGACAGGTCGCCCTCGTCGACGGACTCGTCGGAGCGATCGCGCAGGGTCTGGATCAGCTGGCGCACCCCGGATCGCTTGCGCACCACGTCACCGGCCATGGTGGCGGCGAATTTCACCCAGCCCATGGCGTCGAGGTCGCGGACCTCGTCGGAGTAGGCGGTGAGCAGTTCCTTGGCGACGAGCTGGGTGAGGACGACATTGTCGCCTTCGAAGGTGGTGAACACATCCGTGTCGGCCTTGAGGGTGACGAGCCGGTTCTCGGTGAGATAGCCCGCACCGCCGCAGGCTTCGCGACATTCCTGGATGGCCCGGGTGGCGTGCCGGGTCTGGGCGACCTTGAAGCCGGCGGCGCGCTTCTCCAGCGCGCGCTGGGCGCCCGGCTCGATCTCGCGGCCGCTCTGTACGAGGTCCATCCGGCGCACCAGGTCGTTCTGGGCGAAGGCCAGCGCGAAGGACTTCGCGACCAGCGGCAGCAGCCTGCGCTGGTGGCTGCGGTAATCCATCAGCAGCGTTTCCGCGCCGGTGTCGGGATCGGCGAACTGGCGCCGGGCCAGCGCGTAGCGCACCGCGATGCTCAGCGCCACGCGCGCGCCCGCCGCGGCCGCGCCGCCGACGCTCACCCGGCCACGCACCAGGGTGCCCAGGGTGGTGAAGAAGCGGCGGCTCGGGTTCTCGATCTCGGAGGTGTAGGTGCCGTCGGGCTCGACGTCGGCGTAGCGGTTGAGCAGGTTCTCCCGGGGGATCCGGACGTGGTCGAACACGATGCGGCCGTTGTCCACACCGGGCAGGCCGCCCTTGAGCCCGTCGTCGTAGGTGGTCACGCCGGGCAGGTCGGCGCCGAGCTCGTCGCGGATCGGGACGAGCAGGCAGTGCACGCCCTTGCTCTCGCCACCCGTGATCAGCTGGGCGAACACCGCGGCCATCCGCGCGTGTACCGCCGCGCCGCCGATGTAGTCCTTGCGCGCCGACGGGGTCGGGGTGTGGATCACGAATTCCTGGGTGGCCGGGTCGTAGGTGGCCGTGGTCTCGAGATTGGCGACGTCGCTGCCGTGCCCGGACTCGGTCATCGCGAAGCAGCCGAGTAGATCCAGGGTGATCAGCCGCTTGATGTACTCGCGGTGGCGTTCGGTGCCCAGGTTCTCCACGGCGCCACCGAACAGACCCCACTGCACGCCGGATTTCACCCACAGGGACAGATCGGCGTAGGCCAGCATCTCCAACCCGGTCACGGCACCACCCGGATCGCCGGTGCCGCCGTTCTCGGAGCGGAAGCCACGCTCCGGATAGCCCATGGTCGCGATGACCCGCATCTGGTCGAGCACGCGGGCCCGCGCGGCGTGGATGTCGAGTTCGGGATCGCCGGTGAAGCGGTCGTCGGCGAGCTGGACTCGCGCCTGGTCTCTGACCTCGCGCCACGGTCCGTCCAGCGCTGCGCGGAGATGTTCTGCCGTCGTCGAAATGCCGGTAGCCATACTTCGACCATAATCCGTGCATCGCGCCCGGCGACGGATTCGCGTTCTCCCTCACATCGCGCCGACGCCGCGTCTCAGCCGAGGAACATGTCCCGCATCGACACTTCGGTGGGCCGCCAGCTCACGCCGAGCTCGCTCAGCGCGGCCGAGTCGTCGGTCGGGGTGTCGGAGGTGAGCAGCCACGCCGCCTCGTAGCCGAACGCGGCGTCGACCTCGACGAATCGCGAGGCGACGTCGGCGGCCCGGCCCAGCGCCCGGAACAGGCCGGGGCGCACCGGAATCCGGCGGATCCGCTGTCCGGACGCGGCGGCGAGCAGGTCGATGGCCGTGTCGAAGGGGACCTGGTGCCCGCCACACAGATACCGGCGCGGGCCCTGACCCGGCAGCATCGCCACCGCGTGCAGCTCGGCTACGTCGCGGACGTCGATCATCGCCATTCCGCCGTCGAGCCGGGGCGCGAATCCACTGCGCAGCATGGTGTTCCAGCCGCGCTCGGTGATGCCGCGGGTGCCGGCCAAACCCGGCCCGATCACACTCGAGGGGTAGGTGATCACCACCGGCGCACCGCTGCGCTGGAGTGCCCGCGCGACCCGGTCGGCGGCGGACTTGGTGCGACCGTAGGCGCTGCGCCCGGTCGCGGTGGGACTGTCCGGGGTCATGACCGGATCCGGGCAGGGGAACAGCGCACTGTAGCTGGCCACGTGCACGATGGGATCGAGTCCGGCCAGGGCCGCGCGGCACAGGATCTCCGCGGTGGCATCGACGTTGACCTGCCACATCAGCGATTCGCGGCGGTCGTCGGTGGCCACGATGCCTGCCGCGTGCAGCACCGCCGCGCAGCCGTCGAGCAGCGTGGTGATCGTGTCGCTGTCGCGCAGGTCGCCGCGCAGGACGGTGATGCGGTCGCGGTCCTGCGCGAATTCCGGCCACCATCGGTCCAGGGATTCGCCGGGGTGGACCAGCAGCTGGATCTCGTGACCGTCCGCGAGCAGCGCGGCGACCGTGGGCGCGCCGAGATACCCGGTGCCACCGGTGACGGCGATTCTCACGACAGGGTTCCCTCGGCGATCGGCAGCACACAGCGGGTGCCGGTGAAGATGGTCGGCATGCACTCGTTGCAGTGGGTGCAGGCGGCGGTGGTCGTGGTCTCGGCCGCGATCCGGCGTGGGAGATCGGGTTCGCACAGCAGGGCGCGGCCCATCGCGACGAACTCGAAGCCCTCGGTGCGGGCCAGGCGCATGCCGTCGTAGTCGGTGATGCCGCCGAGCAGGACCAGTGGCATGCGCAGGGCCGACCGGAACAGGCGGGCGCGCTCGAGCAGATAGGCACTGCGGTAGGGGTACTCGCGCAGGAACACCGGGCCGGCCACGCGCAGTCCCCAGCTCAGCGGCGGCCGGAAGGCGCGGGCGAAGGCCCGCCGGGGCGGGTCGCCGTGGAAGTAGAGCATGGGGTTGAGCAGCGAGCTGCCCGCGGTCAGTTCGAGCGCGTCGAGTGTCCCGTCGGCTTCCAGCAGCTGTGCGACCCGCACGGACTCGACCGGGCGCAGCCCACCGGCGACCCCGTCGTCCATGTTGAGTTTGGCCAGCACGGCCAGCCGGCCCCCGACCGCGCCGGCCACCCCCTCGGCGATCTGCCTGGCCAGCCGTGCCCGGTTGACCAGGCTGCCGCCGTAGTCGTCGCGGCGCCGGTTGAGCAGCGGGCTCAGGAAGGCGCTCACCAGATAGTTGTGGCCGAAATGGATTTCCACGGCGTCGAACCCGGCCTCCTCGGCCAGCAGCGCGCTGCGCACGTGCGCGGCGACCAGTTCGGCGATGCCCTCGGCATCGGGTCGCCGGGTCATCCGCATCCCCAGGGGGGAGAACAGTCTGCTCGGCGACAGCGCGGGCAAGCGATTGGACGCGGCGTTGGCCACCGGCCCCGCGTGCCCGATCTGGGCCGACGCCGCGGCGCCCTCGGCGTGGATCGCGTCGGTGAGCCGGCGCAGTCCCGGCACCGCGTCGGGTCGCATCCAGATCTGATGCCGGTCGGTGCGCCCCTCGGGCGCGACCGCGCAGTAGGCGACCGTGGACAGGCCGACACCGCCCGCGGCGATGCGGCGATGAAATTCCACCAGTTCGTCGGTGACCAGCGCGTCCGGGGTGCGGCCTTCGAAGGTGGCGGCCTTGATCACGCGGTTGCGCAGGGTGATCGGGCCCAGCTTCGCCGGGGTGAAGATGTCGGTCATCGCGCACCCGGCCCGTCGAGTCCGGCCAGCACGAAATCGCGCAGGGTGCCGACGCTGCCCTGCGACGGTGGGTGTCCCGCGCCGAAGCGCATGATCAGCACCTCGAACGCGAGCAGCCAGCGCCGCTGCGCCTCGGCGGGGTCGAGGTCGGGAAGGAATCGCACCCAGGTGTCGAGCTGGAACCAGTCCCCGGTCCAGCCCACGTCGCGCCGGCCCAGCACCAGTTCCGCGAGCAGCCGCAGGTACAGCCGGCCGCGCGGATCGGCGGCCAGGTCGGTCAGCGGTCCGATCACCGCGTCCACCACCTCGGCGAGTTCGGCCTCGCGCTGGGCCGCCGCGCCGAGTCGTTCGGTCCACAGCGGCGCCAGCCGGGCCTCGAGCAACGCGGCGACCAGCGCGTCCTTGCTCCCGAAGTGATAGTGCACCGCCGCCGGATTGGTCTCGGCCGCAGCGCACACCGCCCGCACCGAGACCTCCGTCGAGGGCTGCGCCAGCAGCAGTTCCTCCGCCGCGGCGAGCAGCCGCTCGCGTGTCTCCACCGAGCGCGCGTCGCGAGCCCTCGTCCCGAGTGATCCCATACCGGCAGCCAACCAGATTTCCATCACCGTTTCAATCACTATTTCAAACATTGATTGGAAAACTGGTCGCCGCGAAACCTTGCTCGTGGATTGAACGAGTGTTTAGTATATTGAACATGTGTTCAGCCAACAGCCCGTACCGCAAGGATCCTCCGCCGATCTGACGACCATGGCCCGCATTCGCGACACCGCGATCGACCTGTTCGGAGAACAGGGTTTCGGCGTCGGCGTCCGGGCGATCGCCGCGGCGGCCGGAGTGTCACCCGGCCTGGTGAACCATCACTTCGGTTCCAAGGACGGACTGCGCGCCGCCTGCGACGATCGCGTGCTCGAGCTCATTCGCGACGAGAAGCTGCGCGTCATCCGCACACAGGGTGCCGCCGGAATGCTCAGCGCCCTGGCCGAGATCGAGATCTACGCCCCGCTGCTCGCCTACATCCTGCGCAGCTTCCAAGCCGGCGGCGCGCTGGCCGAGTCCCTGCTCGAACACATGGTCGCCGACGCGCAGGACTACATGCAGGCCGCCGTCGAGGCGGGCCAGCTCAAACCGAGCCGCGATCCCGCGGCCCGGGCCAGATACGTCGTGCTCTGCCACATCGGAGCCACCAACCTCTATCTGCAGATGCGAATGCAGCGCGAGGGAAAGCTCGACTACCGCAAGGCGATCCGGGACCTGTCGGACCTGACCACCTTCCCGGCGCTCGAGCTCTACACCCAAGGCATGCTGACCGATTCGACTCTGCTCGACAGCCTCATCGAGGAGTAGACGATGCCCTCCCCCACCACCGATCGGGTCATCGAAGTCCATGACCTGCGTAAGACTTTCGGCCGATTCGCCGCGCTCGACGGACTGGACCTGCACGTCGGTCCCGGCGAGATCCACGGTTTCCTCGGCCCCAACGGCGCGGGCAAATCCACCACCATTCGCGTCCTGCTCGGCGTCCTGCGCGCCTCCGGCGGCGAGGCGGCCCTGTTCGGCCGCGACCCGTGGACCGACGCGGTCGCCCTGCACCACCGGATCGCTTATGTGCCAGGCGATGTCACGCTCTGGCCGTCACTGTCGGGCGGCGAGACGATCGACCTGCTCGCCCGGATGCGCGGCGGCATCGACGAGACCCGCCGCGCCGAGCTGATCGAGCGGTTCGAGCTGGACCCGACCAAGAAGGCCCGCACCTACTCCAAGGGCAACCGGCAGAAAGTCGCGCTGGTGTCGGCCTTTTCGGCGAATGCCGATCTGCTGATCCTCGACGAGCCGACCTCGGGCCTCGACCCGCTGATGGAGCAGATCTTCCAGGGCTGCGTCCGCGATGCCGCCGCCCGCGGGGCCACGGTACTGCTGTCGAGTCACATCCTGTCCGAGGTCGAGCATCTCTGCGATCGGGTGACCATCATCCGCGCCGGCCGCACCGTCGAATCCGGTTCGCTCGACCAGCTCCGGCACCTGAGCCGCACGGCGATCACCGCCGAATTGATCGGCGACCCGGGCGATGTCGGCGCACTGCCCGGCGTCGAGGACGTGGAACGCGACGGGTCGACCCTGCGCTGCCAGGTCGACGCCGATCACCTCGGCCGGCTGATCCAAGTGCTGGGCGACGCGGGCGTGCGCAGCCTCACCAGCGCACCGCCGACGCTCGAGGACCTGTTCCTGCGGCACTACCACGTCGAGGCCGACGACGCGGCCACCGGAGAGAAGGTGCGGGCATGACCACCATCGCCGCCTCCCCCGGGTTCCTCGGAACCACCCGCACCGCAGGGGAATTCGCGGGCACCGGGCAGATGCTGCGGCTGTACCTGCGTCGCGACCGGATCATCGCACCGCTGTGGTCGCTGCTGATCGGGCTGATGCCGGCGCTGCAGATCGTCTCCATCAAGGACCTCTACAGCACCCAGCAGCAGCTCGACAGCTTCGCCGCGACCACCGCGGCAAGTCCAGCGCTGCTGGCCATGTACGGCCCCGTGTTCAACTCCTCGCTGGGATCCATCGGCACCTGGAAGGCCGGGGCGATGTATTCGATGATCGCCATCGCGGCCGTGCTGACGGTCATCCGGCACACCAGGGTCGAGGAGGAGACCGGGCGTGCGGAGCTCGTGGGCGCCACCAGCATCGGCCGGTTCGCCGGGCTCACCGGTGCGCTGCTGCTGACCTTCGGCGCGTCGGCGGTGGCCGGGATCGCCTGCACCGCATCACTGCTCGGCACCGACCTGCCGGTCGCGGGGTCGGTGGCCTGGGGTGCGGCGCTGGCCGCCGCCGGCATCGTCTGGGCCGCGGTGGCCGCGGTGGCCGCGCAGCTGAGCAAC